>CAZFRP010000020.1:0-9890 GCA_964521415.1 uncultured Candidatus Saccharibacteria bacterium
CCGTCCATATGTTAGACGACAAAACCAAGGATATAATTTTGGTATCTAAATCCGGCCAAATGATCCGCATGCCTTATCGCCGAATTTCAACTCTTGGTCGTGCTACTCAAGGGGTACGACTAATGCGGATGAAGGCCGAAGACAAAGTGGCGTCAGTGGCGTTCATATTAAAAGATGAAAACGACAATGCAGAAGAGAAAAAATCAACCAAAAAGCGAGCAAAGCGAAGTCGAAAACCAAAAAAGATAACTAAAAAGCGAGCAAAGCGAAGCTCAATGAAATCAAAATTGAAGTTAAGAAAAAAGAAATTGAAAAAGCCCAAAAAGAAAATTCCGCCAAAAATTCCTAAAGTTAGAATTAAAACATATAAACCAATAGAGTAATGTCACATTTATCTAAACCACTTTTTACCAAAAAGCCGATAAAACCAAAAATTCGGCCAAAATCAACGACCGAAATTTTAAAGCAAGCCGGTTCTAATTCAAAAACTCCCAAAGGCGAGGCGAATTATTGGGGCGCTGATAAAACGGCGTGGAGAAAGAGCAGTCGTTAGTCATTGGTCTTTAGCTATTGGCTATTTTTATGCAAAAGAAAAACCGGCCGCATTCGCGACCGGTGTCATGTGTTGGGTTATTCGGGTTAGCTATTTGTTCTTGTCTGTGTTTGTGCAATTGTGGGTCTAATGTCTGCAAGGTCGATGAATCGATCAGCTTGCTTTATCAGATCATATGACACTCTTTGCACACTACCTTTCTGAGTGTGACAAACAGTGACGCTGATACCTGCAAACTGAAGAGCTTCGATTAAGACCCGAAGGTCTCCGTCTCCCGAGAAGAGAATAGCATGTTGGTAATGGCCGGTTAGTCTCAGGGCATCAACAGCAATATCGACATCCATGTCACCCTTGAAACCAATGTCTCTAGATTTCGCAGGTTTCGATCTTACTGTATATCCATTAAACTGCAGCCAATCGACGAGTTTGAACATCCAGTCTTCGCCCTCTGCTAAAGCCGTGAAGTAGAACAAGCGAAGAATGTTGTATTCTTTCTCGAGATAGTCCCTTAGCTTAGCGAAGTCGACGTTAAAGCCAAGGTCTTTTACGGTATTCCAGAGGTTAGCCGCATCGATTAGGACTATTGTTTTATCCAATAAGTCCACCTCCCTTCCTCTTCAGCTTGGCTAACCTTGAGCCCAGATGCCCAAATAGTTGCCAAATGCCAGAGTTCGCCCAACGAGGTGATGTCGAGCCCTGCCGGTGGCATTTAACCGATGCCTCGGTGTCCTTGAGCGATTAATGGATTCATCCACTCAAGATTTAAGAGCCGGCGCCCTCCTCCTGCAAAATTCTTTACGCCCTACGCTTTAGTAAAGAGCTTAGCAGGAAGAGGGTATTTGTGCACCAGACCATTGTTTTTTTACACTGTTTTGTGCTTGGTTTGACGTGCCCCGATTGTTAAAGAACTTAAGTATTATAGCAAAAATAAAGCTAAAAGTCAAGCCCCGCCAGTGAGCTTGCTTTCGTTCGCAGGATGTGATAAAATTTAGAAAATGGTTAGAAGAAAATTCAGAAAATTAAGTAAAAAAGAAGCCAAAGCAAAAATAAAAACTGATGGTTTGGCATTGGAAAATAAAAAGAAATTACCCCAATTTGCCACCTCAACGCAAACCGAGAAACAAATTCTTGAAATTCCCGAAAATATTTTGGTGCGTGATCTGTCGGCAAAAATGAATGTGCCGGTAACCATTTTAATTAAATCCTTAATGAAAAATGGCGTGCTAAAAAATATTAATGAAACGATTGATTGGGAAACCGCCGCCATTGCCGGCGATGAGCTGGGATACGAAGTAAAATTAAAAATTAAAAATGAAAAAGTAAAAACTGAAATTAAGGAAGAAAAAGCTGATGCAAAAGATTTAATCGAGCGGCCGCCGATTGTGACGGTGATGGGTCATGTTGATCATGGGAAAACCAAACTACTTGATGCCATCAGAAAGACCGATGTTATTGCTACCGAGTCCGGCGGCATTACGCAACATATTGGGGCCTATCAAATTACCTTTAAGAAAAAGAAAATTACCTTTATTGATACGCCCGGTCATGAGGCCTTTGAAGCCATGCGGGCGCACGGTGCCAATATTACTGACATTGTGGTTCTGGTGGTAGCCGCCGATGATGGTATTAAGCCCCAGACAGAAGAAGCGTATGAGCACGCCAAGAGAGCCGGCGTGCCGGTTATCGTGGCCATCAATAAAATTGATTTGCCCGGCGCCAATATAATAAGGACAAAACAACAGCTAACTGAAATTGGTTTAATCCCCGAGGATATGGGCGGAAAAACGATTACCGTACCACTTTCAGCCAAAGAAAATCAGCACATCAATGATTTGCTAAATATGATTTTGCTGCTTTCGGAAATGAAACAGTTTCGGGCAAATCCTAAAAAAACCGCCAGTGCCATCGTGGTTGAATCACATCTTGATTCTAGCTTAGGACCAGTGGCTCATATTTTAGTTCAAAGCGGAACCCTAAAGAAAGGCGATTTTGTGGTTGTCGGTCAAACCTGGGGCAAAATCCGGTTAATGGAAGATGAATATAAAAATGCCCTACAAAGTGCCGAGCCGTCAAAGCCCGTAAAAATTGCTGGGCTAAAGGAGCTGCCGTTTTTTGGCGACGCTTTGCAAGTGGTGCCTGATGAAAAAACCGCCAAAATCGTTTTATCTGATTTTAAAAAAGCAATTAAAATTACTGATAAAGATTTAAGTAAGGGCAAAAAAGTCATCCCGATTGTTTTAAAAGCCGATGCGCTCGGGTCATTAAAAGCCATTAAAGACAGCTTAAAAAAATTAGAAACAGATGAGGTAGCAATCAGTATTGCTAAAGAAGGGGCAGGCAATCTATCAGATGATGATGTAATGATGGCCGCAACCGTTAAAGCACGGGTGATTTGCTTTAAATCAAATGTTCCGTCTGGCATTCAAAAATTAATTGAAAGTGAAAATGTCACGGTTACGCAGTACAATGTTATTTACGATTTAATTGACGATCTTAAAGAAACCGTGGCGTTTTTAATGAGAAAAGAAATTGAAGTTAAAACTGCGCGCGCTCATGTCCTTAAAATTTTTCATACGGCAAAATCAGAAAAAATTGTTGGGATAAAAGTGTTATCCGGCAAAATTCAAAAAAATGAAAAAGCGATAATATTGCACGATGATAAAAAAATTGGCGAAGGAAAAGTGCTCTCTTTGCAGATAGAGAAAGATAAAGTGGCAAAATTAGAAACTGGTAAAGTTGGCGGCATTAGAATGTCTTACGAGGGTGATATCGCCGAAGGGGACGAGTTGGAATTTTACAAAACAGAATTAAAATAATATAATGAAGTAAATGAACGATTTGTTTCAAAGAGTGGCAATAAACTTTTTTGAAAAGATCGGCACTTTTTGGAGTTCGGTATCGTCTTCTTCCAGGTTGCCGTTTGTAATTTTGGATGTTTTTGTTGTCACCTTACTTTTTTATTGGCTTTATATTTTAATTCGCGAGACCCGCGCCTGGCGAATTTTTTTGGGCTTGATGGTTATTTTACTGGTGATGCTGATGTCAAAAATTTTAGGGCTAACGACGCTAAATTGGATATTTAAAAATTTTATCACTGCCTTGGTGGTAGCAATTCCAGTGGTTTTTCAGCCCGAACTGCGCGCAGCCCTGGAGAAAATTGGTCGTATCCGCCTTTCGGAATTTCCGCAAAAAAAGAAAGATATTGATAAGGTGGTAGATGAAATTATTTCTGCTTGTGATATTTTGGCCAAATCAGAAACTGGCGCCCTGATCGTTTTACAAAGAAGAACTGGACTTAAAGATTATGCGGAGAGCGGCACCATCCTTGATGCTGATGTCTCGGCTAATCTGCTTATCAATATTTTCCAGAAAAAAGCGCCTTTACATGATGGAGCAGTAATTATTGCCCAAAATAAAATTAAAGCCGCCGGATGTTTACTTCCACTTGATAATTTACGAACCAACGAACATTACGGCACGCGCCATCAATCAGCGCTTTCACTTTCTAAAGAAACCGACGCTCTTGTCATTGTTGTTTCCGAAGAAACTGGCACGATTTCATTGGCTTTCTCTGGTCAGATGAATAGCGGCATTTCCTCGTTTGATTTAAAACAGGCCTTGCTTTCTGGGCTTTCCGGGAGGCGGAGATGAAGATTTTTACCCAAAATATCGGCGCGAAAATTTTTGCTCTGCTTTGTGCGGTTTTTCTTTGGGCTTATGTTTCTGCCGGCGAGAGCCGCGTCGGTTATTTCCCCGGTAATTTACCGCTTGAAGCCAAAAATACCCCCGAGGGCTTAGCGGCAATTTATGATATCCAAAAGATAAAAGTTAAAATCCAAGCACCTTATGAGACCTGGAATAAATTAAGCGCGGAAAATTTTTCGGCTTACATAGATTTATCTGGACTTTCTGAAGGAACATATGATACCGAAGTAAAAGTTTCAGTTAATATGTCAAACGTTAGTATTGTTGAAAAAGAACCCAGCCGTGTGATTGTGCGAATTGAGCCAGTGACAAAAAAAGTAGTTCCGGTCAGGGTGAGATTTGATCGGGACGCCAAAACCGGCTTTGTACCCGGAGAAACCATCGTAAAGCCAGATACTGCCCAAGCAATCGGAGCAAAATCTTTGGTAGAAAGTTTAGGGGAAGCAACGGCCCTAATTAAACTTTCTGGCGAAGGAGAAGATTTTAAAAAAACGGTCGTCCTTGCTGCCTATAATGAAGAGGGAGATAAAATTGAAGGGCTTTTATTTGATCCAAAAACTGTGGATGTTTTAGTCAAGATTGTGCCGGCATCAGAAGGAAAAACAGTTGGCATTAAAGCCAAAACCCGAGGAAAGCCAAAATCTGATTATTTTGTTTCCAAAATTGAAACCTCGCCAGCCACGATTGAAATTTTCGGTTCTGCCTCAGGCATAAAATCTATATTATATTTAGAAACCAAAGAGATAAATATTGAGGGCTTAGATAAAGATATTGAAAAAGAAGCCGAACTCTCGGTGCCATCTGGCATTACTATTTCGGACATCAAGGTTAAAGTAAAAATATATTTAAGTCAGAATTTAAGTTCCAAAGAGATTACCGCATCGCTAAATTATCTTAATTTGGGAGCGGGTCTTTCTGTAACCTCACTTTCTCCAAGTTCCGTTCGGGCGGTGGTTTCTTGTCCGAGTGCAATTTTAAATTCCTTAAATTCAAATCAGGTAGTAATTAATATGAATTTGCAGGGCAAGGGCGGAGGCAGTTACTTCATGGTAATTACGAAAGATATGTTTTCTGTTCCTGATAATTGCGCGGTCAGCTCCTGGCTGCCGTCAGCCGTAACGGTGGGGGTACAATAACGATCAATAAATTAAAATAAGAACCTGATTTAGTCAGAACCTTTTTACTTCGTAATTGACAATTGGTAATTGAAAATTGCAAGCTCTTATTGTAAAGAAAAACATTATTACATTAGCAATAATGTGATAATGATACTATATTCACTTTATTCAAATTACATTCTATTTTAATTAGAGTAAATTTTCAAAAAGCCGAATTTCGTATTCAAAAATGTAACGTCCACTACGTCTAAAGTACGTCCTAAAGTACGTCCCTTTGCTTTGATTAAAATTGTTTCCGAGATGTTTCACCAATTAAGATTAGAGAACGAGAAACCGACAGCCATTTCATCATGTAAAAAAGGTTATTCTGACTTATCTAACGAAGAAATATTTAATAGAGCTCAAAATTTATACAAAGAACTTGCGAAGATAAAAAGGATTAAATCTTAAAATTCTTGAACCTGATAAATAATTATCTCCTAAAATCATATAAATCATCCACTGATTGACTTTTATTTGATGGCAATTTTCTTAATTCATTCGATAAATTTTGTAATTGTTGAGTTAAAGGTGGGGTAGTATTTTCTGATATATTTAATGAAATTCCTGCAAACGGGCTACATTCATATTGGTCATCACATTTAATCCAATTTAAAAGACCATAAGTAATAACAAGAAATATAGGAATTATTATAAGTAGCACAAGTATTATTGCCGACAATTTATCTGTTTTGGGGCTCCTTCTTAAAAAATGATAAAACCAAATTCCAAATAAAACGGTTGTGGTAATCCAAATTAATAATGAGAACCTGTCAATAGCTGAGTAATAATCATTTGACATAATACTCAAGATAACCATCAAACCCAAACCAAATAGCCAATAAAGTTTTTGATACCACTTTCTTTCAATTTTCATTTTGATAAACTCCGTAATTCAATATTAAGTTGTACTAACTCGCTGACATATTCTTGTTCTTTATCTTGGAAACCCTGCGATAATCCAGTTAATCTATTGAATTCGGTTTGGTAAGAAGAGTAGCAGGAATAATAAAGAGATACAGGAAGTTTCTGACATTCTGCTGGTCTTTTATTAACTTCATTAATTTGTACAGATATAGAATCAACGGATTTTTTGTAATTATCTGCATTAGCTTTTGCGACTGCTATTTTGTTTTTGATTGTTTCAATTTTTTGGGCTTTCTCTTCTGCATCTTTTGATTCATTACTATTACTAACTATCGGGGTATTGTTTACGTTCGTATTATTTAATTCTGGTTTGTTTTTGTTTGTATAAATAATTGCTCCAGAAACAAAACCTGCTGAAATTAAAATGATTATTGATAAAACTATGGTTTTCATATTATTGTTTTTTTGGCTTAACTTTCTCTTTCAAAAAATAAAATAGTGCAATTAAAACTCCATTTAACCCTATTAAACTAATAAAACTACCCCACATTGCTGATGCTTCAGCCGTGCTAGTACCGCGAATAGGAGTGAAATCTCCCCAAGTACCCACCCAGTATATTAGATTAATAATTAAACCTACCACAACAAGCCAAAACAAAATATTTAAGAATTTTTTAAGACCTTTAATACATAAATATACCGTTGAAAAAGTTATAATAGCCATAAATAGCCAAAAAGCTATCAAGAACAAGAAAGCATTATCATTGGTTGAGCCGGTTGCTTTAGTAGAAGAAGACCCAAGCTGTATGGAGCTTGGTTGCGACGACTCAAGATTAAGAACTCTACCCATTTTTACTCCTTTCTTTTTACACCAAAATTATCTCTCTGGTAATTGCAGAAGTCAATGACGCAGCCGCCGCAATACGAAAATCGATCCTTGTTCGGATTTTGTTCAGTTATCCACAGTATACGACTTTAAATAAATTTAAGGTCGTTATATAATGATACTAATTGATACTTACAATTTCTTATGAAAATAGAAAAAGATCAGCTTTATACAACCGAGGAAGTGGCCAATATCCTAAAAGTTTCTCTTATTACGATGAAGAGGTATATTTCCAGCGGTAAAATACCCTCGATTAAATTTAATGGCATTAGAAGAATTAAAGGTGATGGCATTGTGGCCATTTTAAATGACAAAAATTTGATATTGAAAACGTGGCTCAATACGATTCAATGTGTGGACTGCGTAGAGGGGATGCAAAAATTACCGGATGAGTCAATTGATTTAGTGGTGACATCTCCGCCATACGATGAGGTCAGAAAGTACAATGGTTTCTCGTTTGATTTACGCAAAACCGGCGAACAAATATTGAGAATTTTAAAAGACGGCGGCATCGCCGTTATGGTTATTCAGGATCAGACAAAAGATTTTGCCAAAACACTAACATCGTTTAGGACTATTATTGATTGGTG
This sequence comes from uncultured Candidatus Saccharibacteria bacterium, assembly GCA_964521415.1. Classification (GTDB taxonomy): domain Bacteria; phylum Patescibacteriota; class UBA1384; order JAPLVJ01; family JAPLVJ01; genus CAZFRP01. The sequence goes on from CAZFRP010000020.1 coordinate 7,759, forward strand.
TGATAATATTGGCTTTCGTCTTTTTGAAACCGTTATTTATCGTAAATATGGCGCTGAAGGCGCCTGGTGGAATAAAAGATTTCGGGTTGATCATGAATATATGCCCATTTTTCTTAAAGGTAAAAGACCACAATATTTTGATAAAGAACCATTAAAAATTCCTTCAAAATGGGGAGGGCAGACATTAACCGGCGGAGCTACTCGTCTAACGAACGGGAAAACTTTACGAGCGCGACCTATTAAAATAAACGATAAAAAATGCAGAGGAACAATTTGGGAATACTTAACAGCCGGAGACGGTAGCAGGTTAAAACACCTACATCCGGCAACTTTTCCTGACAAATTGCCTTACGATTTTATTCAATGTTTTTGCCCAAAAAATGGAATTGTCTTAGATCCTTTTATGGGGTCTGGGACAACGGCAATTGCGAGTGTTGAATTAAACAGAAATTTTATTGGTTTTGAAATATCAAAAGAATATTGCGATTTAGCCAAAAAACGCCTTCAGGTGGAGGCGAATGCTAATCAAAGGAAACTCCTAAAGAATTTTTAATCAAAAATTTTATTCGTATCTAAAGTATATTCTAATCCATTTCTCGCTTTGGATGTTATGGCAAGTGAAATTGGTTTTTGGTTTAGTATGCGATTATATTCTGATTTGTTTGCCGCAGTAATTTTTTTGTCAAAATTAAATAGTGATAGTTTATTATTAAGCACTGGCCATAAAGCAACATTGAAAGTAAAATTATATTCTTTTGCGAGATACTCAAGATATTGTGTAAGTTCATTGGATACATCTTTTTGCATATAATCATTTACAATATCCTTACCCAATTTTATTTTACCTTTGCTTCTTTTTGCTTGTGTAGTCCAGGTTTCATCAAGTGTAGAAAAGAAATTCTTCATAAGGTTCATCAGATCTTTGGGTGTTGTTGGATGGTTCAATAATTTTTCAAAGGGATGATTTGAATTTCCGTCTGATAAATATTTAAGCCAATCAAGGCAATTTTCAGGATAATTAAATAAATTTTTAAAGACACCGTCAAGATAAATTGATGGGACAATAGATCGTTTTAAATCAAAATTAAAAATCGGATTTTTGGGATCAAGGCCATAAAGGACGGATAAAACAAGATGAAACGTTCCAAAAGGATATTTTGTTGCAAACCGGTTTTTCACATCCATCCCGCGCCAACTATTCGGCTGGATACAAGATTTTTCAGTCGTTTTTATTAAAGGGTGCAGATTTTCATTATCATAGATTAGAATATGATGACCGATGCTTTTGATCTTAGGTCGTAAAATCTCAACATCAATAAAAACGAAGTTTTCTTTTTGGTTTTTGAAATCGGCATTATTTATTATTGTAAGTATTTTTCCGTCATAAAAACCAATTGTTTTCCAGTGAAAAAAATTATTTAAAAATAAGGCGCAAATAAAACCATCGGTATCCGGGCTAATTATCATTCCTTTGATTTTATTATGATCTTGATTTAACCAAGGGAATAACTTGCCCTTTTTGATTTTTTCAACAATATCCAGAATTGTATCATTTTTCATCCCCTTCATTCTACCCCAAAATCAACCGGAAGGCAATTAGGACGCGAGCCGAGGGGGGCTTGACACGCTTTTTGTTGCTGTTCTATAATAGATATTGTGTGAAAGGAGTAATTTATTTTACGCCTTAAAATTATTTGTGTTACACACAATTTAGCAGCGACATTAAAGCCGATTTTTGATCCTAAGAATTTAGTTTTTCTGCCGGTAATCTTTTTTGCCCTAGTCACTTTGATGGGAAATCTGAGGGAGAGGACGTTATCTGCCTCTTTTTTCAATCCTAAATTTTATACCAAAAATGAAATTGAAAATTTTGTCACCTTAGCGGCTGACTTTACGCCAGCGCTTGATGAAGAGCCGGTCTTAACCGCCGAGGTATTGGCCTACGAAGATATTGGGACCATTTCTGACGCGGAATATATTGAAAAACCAGAGATAGCAGAAACATTGACTTCCGTAAATATTGCTTCTGCCGCTCCGGTAAGCGAGCAGTCAGAAAAAAGAACCGTCATCATTTCTCATACGGTTGCTGATGGCGAAACCCTCTCTTTGATTGCCAAAAAATACGGCATATC
>CAZFRP010000021.1:0-9748 GCA_964521415.1 uncultured Candidatus Saccharibacteria bacterium
CTCCAGTTAATTTTGAGATATTTAGATGTTTCTGATGCTGATATGGAAAAAGGACATTTAAGGTGCGATGCTAATATTAGCATCGCACCAAGCTCAAAGCTCAAAGCTCAAATGTCAAATGAACTGGGTATCCCAGTAGAGATTAAAAACTTAAATTCATTTAAAATGGTGGAAAAAGCGCTTTTATATGAGGAAAAACGGCAGAAAGATTTAATTGAAAGCGGTAAAAAAGTCACCAAAGAGACGCGCGGGTGGATTGATGAAAAAGGAATGACAATTTCCCAGCGGGGCAAAGAAGAAGTGCATGATTATCGTTATTTTCCTGAGCCGGATTTGCCGCCGTTTCATTTTTCCGAAAAAGATGTTGCCAAAATTAAAAAAAGCTTACCCGAGCTTCCTGATGAGCGCCAAAAAAGATTTATTAGCAAATTTAATTTAAAAGAAAAAGATGCCAAGACCTTGGTAGAAAATCCTCGACTGGCTGATTATTTTGAGGAAGTTACAAATCAAAAAGCCGATCCACAAAAATCCGCTAATTGGATTTTGGTTGAGCTTCTTTCTCGCCTACACGAAGAAAATTCAGATATTTCTCAGAATAAAATATTACCATCAGAATTAGCCAAATTGATAAATAAAATTGAAAAAAATGAGATTTCCAGCAAAATGGCCAAAGATATTTTTGTGAAAATGTTTGAGACAGGCAGAGACGTTGAGACAATAATAAAAGAAACCGGCGCTACCTTAGTTACCGATAAAAAAGAGATTGAAAGTGCGGTTATAAAAATTATCAAAAAAAATCCTAAGGCCTGCTCCGATTTTAAAAAAGGAAAAAGGACCGCCTTGCAATTTTTGATTGGAAAGGCGATTAGAGAAACTAAGGGAAAAGCATCTCCGGAAATTATCAAAAAAATTATTGAAAGGAAATTAAATGGCGCAAGCTAAAGAAAAATTAAGTAAGGAGGCAAAGGAATTTCGCACCGAATTTACTAAAACCGTATCAACTCTTATTATTTCAGCTTTTTCTTTAATTGCCGCGCTTGCTTGGAACTCGGCTATTACTCAGACCATTACCCGATACTTAAAGCCGGGTTCAAGAACTTTATCTTGGTTTTTGTATGCGATAATCGTGACGATAATTGCCGTAATCGTGACAATTTATTTTGGTAGGTTAACCGCAAAGTATAAAAAGGAGGAAAAGTGAGTGAACTTTATATCAATGAAAATGGAAAACAAAAATCTCTTTTGTCAAATCATCCAAAGCGAGGTTTTGCTTTCTTTCTCGGTTTTCTGGTTTTAAGTTTGATATTTGGCGGCGTTGGCGGATTTTTAGTAGGATATTTTTTACCCACCAAAGAGGCGAAACAAAGCGCGATAAATAGTTTAACGCCCGAAAAAACTGAAAAAATTAATATTGTGGAAAGCTCGGCAATTATTGATACGGCAAAAAAAGTTGGACCTTCGGTGGTTTCAATTTTAACCTCAACCAATGTTTACGATTTCTTTGGCTATTCCAGTTCTCAACAAGGGGGAGGGACCGGATTTATTATTACTTCTGATGGAAAAATTCTGACCAATAAACACGTGGTTGAAGGCGCAACTGATTTAACTGTTATTACCAGTGAAGGCAAGAGTTATAAAGCTAAAGTTGAGGCGCAAGATTCGCTTAATGATTTAACCATTATTTCAATTGAGGCAAAAAATTTACCCGTGGTTGATTTAGGGGACTCTGATAAATTGGAGGTCGGTCAAAGTGTGGTCGCAATTGGCAATGCCCTGGGCGAATTTCAAAATACAGTCACCTCGGGCGTGATTTCCGCCAAAGGCCGAACTTTAACCGCGCAAGGTGAGCAATTGGAGAATATGTTGCAAACCGATGCGGCGATAAATTCCGGAAATTCTGGCGGTCCGCTTTGTAATCTAAAAGGGCAAGTAGTAGGTATAAATACGGCCATGGCCGGGAACGCGGAAAATATTGGTTTTGCGATCCCAGTCAATGCGGCCAAATATGCGATAGAGAGCTTTAAAAATTCTGGCAAAATCATTCGTCCTTATGTGGGAATTCGTTATATTCCCATTACCAAAGAAATCGCTTCAGTAAACAAATTACCGATAGATTATGGAATTTTACTACAGAGTACTTCAAGAACAGCAGGAAATGCGGTGATTTCTGGTTCTCCGGCCGCTAAGTCAGGACTTCGTGAAGGCGATATTATCGCGGCCGTTAATGACGAAAAAATTGATGATGATACTCCGCTTTCTTCAATTTTACAAAAATATAAACCAGGCGATAACATAGAACTTACTCTTTATCGTGAGGGAAAAGAGTCAAAAGTTAAGTTAACTTTAGGTGAATCAAAATAGCTATTGACCCCACTTCGCTCGCCGCTCTCCCCGCCAATGGCGGGGTATCGCGAAGTCGCTTCGTTAGGGGTCTGCGCCCCGATGTTACATCGGGACTTGACATTCTTTTTGTGTTTTGTTATGATACTTATTGAAGTTTTGGTAAAAGCCAAGACATGTTAACAGGTCAAGTTTGGTCCACCTTGTTCTTCAGTGGAATGGCTGGAGGCCATAAGTCACGGCGAGAAAGCAGGGAAGTCGCGACCCATGCTCATATCCTAACAGATGTTTGGGCAGGCAACGCTAAGCGACGAGTTTTCCTTGCAAGTCGTTGACAGTAAGCTGAGTTCGGGGTGGACTACAATCGTGGCTCACAGTGCTGATCCTGCAATAGCATTGTGGGTTACGGGGGACCAAACCTTGATTGATAGCGCGGCCGTCCAGCCAAGGTTGGTCCCGCCAAGGGAGCTTCGGCGCCGTCCTTGCCTATCTAATGCACGCCGACACAGCAGCCGGCGCCGAAGTTTCCCCCTTTCTTGGAGGTGTGGGCAAGAGCAAGTATGGCCATCCGGTCGTACAAAACTATCTCCTTCTCATCACAATGGTCATGCCTAAACTCTTGCCCACTACGACAGCACCCGGAGTTGGAACCTGGAACCATCGGTTCCCAAAATACCTGCCCGCACCGATGGTCTTCCACGCTTCCCTCCTCCCGACGGGGGGAGGTCAAAACCAATCGTCACCCTTTGGTTTTCGGCCTCCCCCTAAATCTTTGTCTAAATTTTGATAATTAATAATCTATAGAGTCCTTGTAGGTCTTTTTTAAATTTCCCGCGGAGCGGGAGTAATTTTTCTAAAATAAAATTTTGCAAAGTTGTTTTTTGCTCGGGGCTAATTTCTAAAAAGATTACACCGGATTTTTTAAGATATTTTGGCGCTTGCTCAAGTAGTTTTTTTATTAAATCTAATCCATCTTCACCGGCATACAAAGAGTTTGATGGTTCGAACCGTGGTACCGTTTTGCCACTTTTTATATAAGGCAGATTGGTAACGATTATATCCATTTTTTCAGGAAGCGGCGCAAGCAAATCGCCAGGCAAAAAAATAATTCCATTTTCTACTTTGTGTTTTTGAGCATTTTTTTTGGCGATTTTTAGGGCTTTTTCAGAAATATCCGTGGCAAAAATTCTTGATTCTTGATTCATGATTCTTAATTCTGTCGCAATTGCGATTGCGACACAGCCACTTCCAGTCCCAACATCCGCAATTTTTATTACCCCTTTATTCCTCCTAATTCCCTTATCCCTCTTAACCCTCTTTATTACTTCTTCTACAAGAAGTTCCGTTTCCGGGCGCGGAATCAAAACATTCTTATTAATATAAAAATCAAGGCCATAAAATTCTTGATAATTTAAAATATAAGCGATGGGCTCGCCGGCGATTCGTCTTGTGACGAATCGTGCAAATTGTCGTTGGTCGTTAGCCGTTAACTTATAATCAGGATTTTTATACAAAAAAATCTTATCTTTTTTTAAAACAAAAGATAGCAAAATTTCGGCGTCCGTAGGCGCAATTTTTTCATAGGCATGTTTTAATGTTTGATTTATCGTCATAGATTTATTATAATTATTTATCTCCTATAGTGACAACTATGGGATACAAATGTAGTCAGGAGGTGATTCAGGTGCCCAAATTCGCTTTTTCCTTGTCAGTAGAAGATGCCGCTGAATTAGCTGTAGCCAGAGAAAAAACCGAGATGTCATTAGCAGATTTTTTGAGACGTCTTTTACAATGGAGTGAAATAATAGGCGATCTTGATACAGCGCGACGATTAGGTAATGAGATTGTAATACGAGATCCAAAAAAAGGAAAAGAAATTATAATAAATCACAGGCTACCCCCGATAAAATGAAAGTAAATCGATAATGATGGCTTCGGCCATTTTTTGATAATTTTTGGCAAAAAAGAAAGCCGCCGGTATGATTGCCGGCGGCCGAACCCACATGGGGTAAATGTTGCGATGTTTACCTCATCTCGTGTTGTAGCTGTTTCTGGTATTCGTTTTCGAGTGTCAGGCGGCAGGACGTGGCTCGCCAGCGTGTCATCTTGTACGCTCTTGTGGTGGTCACGACGTACTGGCGGTCACCCTTTACGTAGATCTCGTTGACTCCGCCTTCCTCTTCTGCGTTACGGAGCCGATAAGAAAGGTTGGTGATCTTACCCTTTGCCCTGTCATATGCCAGGAGGACTGGCTTTCCGATGTGCGGTTCGTTCCGGTCAGTGCCCCCACCTGCATACAGGTATCTGCCGTCCGGACTCCACGTTAGAGCATACACTGTGTAGGTTCCGGTGCCCCATCGTCCCGTGCCCCAGCGTACAACTCGTTTGCCGGTTGTCACGCTGTAGATAGAGTGTCCGGCAGCGACGAGCATACTGTCAGGAGAAAAGAGTGGTGCTGATAGCCCGCCCAAGTTTGGTCTGGACTCCTCAAGTTCCACCTTTCTTCCTGTCTTGTCATGGACCAAGATTCGGTCTGTGGACTCGGGGGGCGGGTTTCCGTAGCCGTCAATTGTGCCATAGATGGTTGCCACCCAGTTCTTGTCTGGAGAGGTTGCCGCGTCCTCTATGGATTCCGAGAACTGTTCGCGGGGATCAGTCGTGAGTTCGTCGTTGACGCGCTCACCGGTGATTTCCTCTGGTATTTAGTCCCCACATCCAGTGACGAGTACCGCCACTATGATGGCAAGTAGAAACACCGCAACAGATCTTCCGTTTTTCATTTCCGTTTTCCTTCCTTTCGGTCGTTTTTGCTTCTCTCTCACTTCCACGCCTCTTCCGGGCGTTGGCTATGTAACTGCGTAGCATCGCAACTTGTTTATGTTCGATTGGGTTTGCCCTTTGCCCTCCAAAGAAAACTTAGGTCAATCCCAAAAACTAATAAATTATAGCACGGTTTAAACTCAAAGTCAATGATAATTAACCTGAATTGAATTCTTAAATTCTTAAGAATTTAGTCAAGATAATTTTTATTAATTTGATTTATTACTATTCGCGTAATAATATATATTCAAGGAGAAAATCCGACAGGAAGTAGTTAGCCATTAATCTTTCGCAAAATCGGATCCAAGTCGCCGTCTAACACTTTATCTACTCTAGAAAATGATTTGTTGATACGATGATCTGTTATCCTATCTTGCGGAAAATTATAAGTTCTAATTTTTTCACTTCTTAACCCTGTTCCAATTTGAGCTCGCCTTTCGGCGCCGAGCTCTTTTTCTTTTTCTTCCTGCTGTCTTTGATAAATTCTGGAGCGCAAAACCGAGAGGGCTTTTTCCTTGTTTTGGAGTTGTGAGCGCTCATCTTGACAAGCAACGACGATGCCGGTTGGAAGATGAGTTATTCGCACGGCGCTTTCGGTTTTTTGAACATATTGGCCGCCAGCGCCAGAAGAACGAAAAGTGTCAATTTTTAGATCTTGTGGATTTATTTTTATTTCATCAGGCAAAATCTCAGGAAAAACCGCGACGGTTACAGTTGAAGTATGAATGCGGCCGGATTTTTCGGTTTTAGGTACTCTCTGAACGCGATGCACGCCACTCTCATATTTAAAAAGAGAAAAACTGTTTCCGCCTCTGATTCTAAAAATTATTGATTTGACCCCACCAATTGGACTTTTTGAAGTATTTAAAATTTCTGTTTTAAGTCCTTTTTTTTCGGCAAAACGCAAATACATCCTGATAAGCTGCGCCGCAAAAAGTTCGGCTTCATCTCCGCCGACTCCAGCACGGATTTCAATTATGGCATTGCGTTGTTCGTTCATTCAAGTCCTTTATTTAAGCGGGTGGGAGGCATCTAGGTGAAGAAACCATGTCGCAGGCGAAACGGGCATGGTTTCCGCCAAAGGCGGAAGAGTGAAGCCGAGACAAGAGCCGCGGTCGGCACGCTGGGACGACCGACGGCGTGTTTCTGAACCGGATGCCGAGCAGGACCCGCGTCTATTCCTAGCAGCGCAAGGAACAAGGTTCTGGCGAAGCCAGGTTCTTACTTTTTTCTGCTTCGTAACAGTTCTTCTGCTTGTTTCTGTTTTTTTACTTTTTCATGCATTTTGCGGAATTTATCTTTTTGCATTTCTTGATATTTTTCCATTTTCGCTTGGAATTTATCCACCCTTCCGGCCTTGTCAATGAATTTATGGGCGCCGGTGTAAAATGGATGGCAAGAATAACAAATCTCTACTTTGAAATTTTTTCGCGTTGAGCCAACATTAAATTTATTGCCGCAGGCACAAATAACCTCCGCGTTTTTATAGTATACGGGGTGAATTTCTTTTTTCATAATAATAATATATCACTCTTGCGTCTTTTCGTCAATCCTGTTATACTAATTTTGAAAAAGCGAAAAAGCATTAATTTAGAAAGGAAATAATTTTGGAAACGGCAAAAATTCGCGATTTATTTGATCTTGGTTTGCACTTCGGCCATCAAAAAAGCTATTTACATCCTAAAAACAAAAATTTCGTCTTTACCATTTCAAACGGCGTATCCATTATTGATTTAGAAAAAACCCAGAAAAAATTAAAAGTGGCGATTGATTTTGTTAAAGAATTAGCCAAAGAGAACAAAACCATTTTATTTGTTGGTACCAAAAGGCAAATCGGAGGGTTAATTAAGGAAAACGCGGAAAAAATTAAAATGCCCTATGTTCAAAAAAGATTTATGGGTGGAACGCTAACCAATTTTGAAACCGTGCAAAAAAGCATTAAAAAATTACACGATATTGAAGCGAAATTAAAAGAGAAAGATAAACTAATCAAAAAAGAATATCATCGTCTTAGCAAAGAGCAGGCAAAATTACTATTACTTCTTGGCGGGCTGATCCCGCTTTCAAAATTGCCCGATGCGATATTTGTCGCTGATGTTGTCAAAGAGAAAAACGCGGTCCAAGAAGCCAATAATCTTGGCATTCCCGTGATTGCTATTCTTGATACAAATGGTAATCCAACCAAAGTTGCCTATCCAATTCCTGGCAATGACGATTCGGTGAAAGGAGTGGAATATATTATTAAAACTTTAACTGATGCCTATAAAGCTCCAAAAAGTAAAGGAAAAAAGACAAAATGAGCTTAGATGAGATTAAAAAATTAAGAGAAGAAACTGGGCTTGGGATTATTGAATGCAAAAGGGCTTTTGATGAAGCCGGCTATGATAAAACCAGAGCCAAGGCAATTTTAAAAAAACTGGGGGCAGAGAGTGCGGCGAAAAAATCTGATCGGGAGACCAAAAATGGTATTATTGAAGCATACTCTCATCACGGGAAAATTGGCGTTTTAGTGGAATTGCTTTGTGAAACTGACTTTGTGGCCAAAAATCAAGAGTTTAAAAACTTAGCGCACGATTTAGCGCTTCAAATTGCTTCAATGGCGCCCAAGAACGAAAAAGAGCTTTTGTCACAACCGTTTATTAAAGATGGATCCATCAATATTGAGCAGCTTTTAAATGCTCTTATTGCCAAAACCGGCGAAAATATTAAAGTAAGAAATTTTATAAGATACGAAATTTAAGGCGGCTAGATGCTTTCTGATATTTTAAAAGAAGCCAAACCAAAAATGGATGAACGGTTAGCGCATTTTAGAGAGCAAATTAAAACCATAAGAGCCAGTCGGGCTGAAGGTTCGCTGGTAGAAAGTATTATCGTGACATATTATGGTCAAAAAACGCCGCTAGTGCAGCTGGCGTCCATTTCTACGCCATCTCCCAATTTAATTAGCATTTTGCCTTGGGATAAAAATGCTTTAAATGATATTGTACTGGCGATAAAAAACAGCAATTTATCATTAAACCCGAGTGACGATGGCAATATCATTCGTTTATCTTTGCCGCCGCTTTCTGAAGAAAGAAGGATTGAACTGACAAAATTAATTCATGATGAGGCCGAAGAGACAAAAATCTCTTTGCGTACCATCAGGCAGGATATCTGGCAACAAGTTGTCCGCGCCGAAAGAAGTCATCAGCTTTCCGAAGATGAAAGATACAAGGGAGAAGAAGAATTAAATAAAATGATTGCCGATTATAACAAGCAGATTGATGAAATTTCAAAACAAAAAGAGAAAGATTTGATGGCAATATAAAATGCTCATTTTATCTATTTTTGCCTTTATTGTAATTTTATCCTTTGTTTTTATTTCTCATGAATATGGCCACTTTGTGGCCGCAAAAATTGCTAAGGTACCGGTCCTGCGATTTGGCATTGGCTTTTTTAAGCCAATTTTTAAATGGAAAAAGAAAGAAACCCAATATTCTATTAACGTGCTTCCTTTTGGTGCTTTTGTTGATGTGTTAGGGTTAGATACGCCAAAAGATGAAAACAAAAATTCGTATTGGAAGCAGAGCGTTTTTAAACGATTTTTAATCGCTTCTTTTGGTGTTCTTTTTAACTTTATTTTTGCTTGGATTTTACTTACGATTTCGTTGTGGATATTTGCGATTTTTCCACCAAAAAGTTTTGTGATGATTCAAGATGTTAAAAAGGGCAGTCCAGCTGAGATTACTGGTTTAAAACAGGGCGATATTATTGTCAGTGCAAACGGCGAGGTATTTAAAACCGCTGAGCAAATTTCCCAATTTACCCAGAGTCATAAAAATCAAGAAATTAACCTGAAAATAAAACGTTCGGGTAAGGAAACTGATAAACAAATTAAATTAAGCGAGGACGTTGAGGCGCCGCTTGGCGTTTCTATGGCTGATGCTGGCGTGGAAGAAAAGGTGGCCTTTTACAAAGCGCCCCTAATTGCTCTTGAAGTTCTTGGTGCGGCCGTGTATGCGACTTTTGCTTATTTAGGTAGAGCAGTGGCTTCAGTTTTTACTCACGTTAAAGTTCCGCTTGAGGTTTCGGGGCCAGTTGGGGTCTACGGCATTGTTTCGCAGTTTACTTCGCTTGGCTTTGTTTATCTTCTGCGGATTTCCGCCTTTTTGTCTTTGGGCGTGGGGATTTTTAATCTCCTGCCTATTCCTGCCCTTGATGGTGCCCGGATAATCTTTTTGATTTTAGAGAAAATATTTGGTAAAAAGGTAATAAAGCCAGAGACCGAAAATACCATTCATTCCGTTGGTTTTATGTTCCTAATCGCCATTATGATATTAATTACTTACAATGATATTACGCGACTTTTAGGGAAGTAAAGAATAATTATGAAAGCATCTTTATATTTTCACAAGACACAAAAAGAAAAGCCAAAAGAAGCGGTTTCCGTTTCACATCAGCTGCTTTTAAAAGGCGGATTTGTGGAGCAGGTCTCGTCTGGGATTTTTTCGTATTTACCACTTGGGCTTTTGGTGCTTAAAAAAATTGAAAATGTCATCAGGCAAGAGCTTGAAAAAGAGGGCGTTTTGGAAATATTAATGCCGGTGGT
>CAZFRP010000022.1:0-4746 GCA_964521415.1 uncultured Candidatus Saccharibacteria bacterium
AAGTGGCCGTGTAGCCGAATTTCTGCAAAATTGGCAGGGCATTATTGTATTGATCATCAACCCCGTCATCAAAAGTAATTATCACTGGTTTTTCTGGCAATTCTTTTTTGCCAAGGAGGACCTGATAAAAATCATCAAACGAAATTACTTTATAATTATTATCAGATATCCACTGCATCTGTTTTTCAAAAATTTCCGGCGAGACGTAGTAGCTGTCTTGCGGCCGCTTCAAGGCAATATGATGATACATTAAAATCGGCACATAAACTTTTTCTTGCTTGACATTGGGTAGAAAATCGTCAAATTGCGTTTGGTTTTGTTTTTTAAAAAAGGGAAAGTTTTTGAAATTAAAATCAGAGCGCAACAAAAAATCTGTGACGACGGCAGACAAAACAAAGCAAAAAACAAACAATGTAACGCGCGATAATGCCCTCATTTGATAATATTTTAACACAAATCTGGGCTTTCCACTATTGCTTTTTGGGTGATTTTAAGATAAAATACTATTGTGCGCCGCGTTCGTCTAGAGAGTAAGGTCTTATCCTGTAGTTTTCATTAAGATTTACTTATGAAATCCTATATTGTATATTAAAAATATGAGGTGTTGTGCTAAATGTCATCAAATAAAAGTTTTATCAGAATTTAGCTATAAAAATAGAGGGAAAGGATGGCTTGTTTCTTATTGCAAGGGGTGCAATCGTGATTATCAGAAAACCCATTATAAGAAAAATCGGTTAGATTATCGAATTAAACGTAAACAATGGCGCATCAAATTTAGAATTCAAATCCGTAAAAAAATTATTAAATATTTGGAAAAACACCCTTGTGTGGATTGTGGAGAAACGGATTTTGTTGTTTTGGAATTCGACCACGTAAAAGGAGATAAAAAATCCGAGATTGCATCCCTTATATCTAATGATACATCGTGGTATATTATTAGAGAAGAAATTAAAAAATGTGAAGTTCGATGCGCAAACTGTCATAAACGTCGTAGCGCAAAACAACTCAGATGGTATAAGAATTTAGAATAATAAGGCCCGGTCGTCTAGTCGGTCCAGGACGTCAGCTTTTCAAGCTGAAGATCAGGGGTTCGAATCCCCTCCGGGCTGAAGAAAAATTACTCCTTTCTGTGGAGTAATTTTTCTTTTCTAGTGATTTGCAAAAAAAGAAAAGCCCGGCGTACAAAACACATACACCGGGCCACAAGTCAACCCTCGATGAACCCCGAAAGAATCTTGGCGGTTTCGGGTGAAACCTCATTTAGATCTTCAAAGATCACGCTCAAACATTCACGAATATCCGAGTTGCCGCTATTCCACAGCCCTCCAACTGTGCTGTTGAGCGTTGAGATATCAATGACATATCGTGCACCCGCCATCGTAACGGAACATAGAAGCAGGTGCACAAGGTTGTAGTGACGCATCTTATTGCTCGGAAGGATCTCTGCAACAAGAGGATCGCTACAAATCATCTCGACGCCAAGTCGGAGAAAATAGATATCCTCAATATCCAACCATGGCAACGTCCGCACTATGCCGTACGCAGCCAAAGCCACATCCCGACGGACAAGAACGTCTTTCTCAGATAGTCGTTCCCACTCAAGCGCAACCATGGAGTCACGCGTGCGAGCGGCTTCATACCAGAGGAACGCAACCTTTCTGCGTTCCTCATCGGTACTCGTCTTTCTGATGTATCGCTGAGCTTGCAGAGCACGTGCTTCCAGCATCTGTGCCGAAAAGATCTTGGCTCTGCTTTTCTTCCTGGTCGATTCGGTAAGGTACTTCGTCAGCACCTGCCCAACATAGTATCTGATGTCTGCTGCGGACACTTTCTTTCGCCTCCTTGTTAGGGGTCTCGGGGATCGTTCCCGATTTTCATCGGGAACGGACGAATAGAAAAATGTCAGCAATACCTGAAATCAGTAGATTCACAAAGATTGCGCCAACGGGGCAATTCCGGACCGCGTTGTTAAGAGCTCACCTCCTTTTAACCAAATTGTCCGGCGAGTAATCATAACATATAAATTTTAAAGATTCAAGCCAAATTATATTTATGAAACAAATGTTTTCATTTCTGAAATTACTTCTGGAAACCTAAATACTCTTGCCCAATTCATTTTCCTAAGCTCGCAAAGTAGCGGGTAGTTTTTTATTTTAACTTGCAATACAACATTATCTTATCTATATTTAAGACAGTAAAGGAGGTATGAACCGTGAAAGAAGAAGAGGCTAGTGTAGGCAAAGAAACAGAAATGTCACCTGAGTTTTTTTCAGAATTGGTCGAGAGAGTTGCCGCAGAACTTGACAACCCCGATTTTTGGGAAAATCAAGTTGAAGGCGTAAGAGATGATGGACAAAACGAGGTGACCATTGAGTATCTGATGATAACCGCAAGCTTCATGATTGGTGAGGAAAAAGAAAGAACCACCGTATTTTCTGAATTGACACCGGCTGAACGCGGAGTATTGATAAATAGATTGAGGCGATGCCCCCGGGTTGCCTCAGGTGCTGTTAAGATGACTGTTACAGATGATGAGATTACTTTTTCAATCCCAGAACCGCAGCCGGAAATGGAAGAAATATTACATGAAGGGACATTTTCTGGAAAATGTGCTTGGTGCGGGGAAAAGTTATCTGTCGAGCGCAAGGAGCGATTCGGGCACGAACCGGAAATCGAAATCGATCATAAAAGTAAAAAACGATTTCGTATTTGGGTTTCAAAAAAACCTGAATTGTGCACTTGCAGAATGGAAGCAAAAGATAATCCACGCCGCCCTTTGAGGAAAATAACGGTTGTCGACCGAGAATGGCTGGATTAATTGTTTCATTTGTCTTTTTATAAGCGCCCCTTGCAACTCTTCGCAGGGGTTTTTAAATTATTCCAAGAAAAAAGAGCATGCGGGCGCATACTCGCATTAACTCTGCTTGACCAGCTCAATTACCATTAAAACACTATCGCTTTGCACCAGACGCGGCTTTCTTCCTTGATAACCGCCAGAAATACTGATTATTCTACCTTCTTCCCCTTTGGGTCCGCGATAAATCAATGATCTTTTTTCTAACACTTGCATCTTCAGTTCTGGAACTATTCTATGGCAAACTGTGCCGATTTGTTTGCCGTTTCTTATCATATCGCCTTCGCGTAAATCTCCATTTAACGAAAGCAATCCATAAATACTGGCAAGTAATGTGCAAGTACCATCATCATTTAATAGAGGCTTGGCAACAATAGATCCTAATTGCCCCATTATTCTCACCTCCGCTTTTTATCTTTATCACAACGGGTTGATTTAATCAAGAAAACCAGTAATAATATTTCTGGAGGGATAATGCAAAAACGATTTTTGATTTCTTTAATTTTAATGCTTTTTATGGCATCTTTTTTTAATTACAAAGTAACAAGGTTCTTCCCGACGATAAGTCGGGGAGGTTCTTATTTTAAAATTTTTGCCGTGCAGGCGGCTGAGCTTCCGCGGGGCGGGGAATCCATTGACGGCGCCGCAATAATTTCTGCCGGTACTTATTCTATCGGCCAGATGGCAGAAAAAGAAGCGCGCTATTTTCAAATCAGCGTCAAAGCCGGCCAAGAGCTTGAAGTAAGCGGTACTTTTGTCGCTATAGATCCTGGCTTTAGCACTAATAATACCATTGAAATTTTTGATGACAACAAAGGGTCACTCACCTCTGAAATGGAATCTGCTGGCACGGCTATTTCTCAAAAAACTTTAGCCAGCTCAAGTAAAGACATCCATACTTATATTATCAAAATTACTGATGATACTTGGGGTACCGCGTCAGGCGAGGTAAAAATTGCTTTAAATGATAAATATGATGCTAGCACCAAAACCGACGCTCCGGATAATTTTGCCAAAGCACTGGCCGTTGCCTCAGGAAATTATAAAGGATATTTATCACAAATAGATACTGATGATTATTTTAAAATTTCGGCCAAGAAAGGACCAATTTCGGTCAAAGTCACTCCCGCAAGCAAAGATATGATCCCAACCGTAAAAATTTATGACGCAAACCACAAAGAAATTGAAAGTAAAATATCAAAAAGCGCCGGCGCAATTGTAACCGCCAGCACTGATTTAATTGCCGACGGCGAGGCCTTCTTTTCCATCAATTGCGATATCAATACCGGCTGCGGCTCTTTGGCCTGCGAATACAATATGGAAATAAATTTTGTTGGCAACACTGAAACGAACAATCTACCAACAGAAAATATTACGCCAAACTCACCTACTTTAGCCAAAATTCACGATCAAATTTTTCCAATTTTAAAAGAAGTTTTTCAGGATAAAGTCACCCTAAAAGAGCAAAAAGATATCACCACTTTGGTATACATCGTAGGGCGCACTATCTCGGATTTTGACTTTCGTTTACTACGCGAAGCAATGGAAGGAGCTGACTATAAACTGCAAACCTCCAGCGAAAATCAATTTGTGGTCAAAAAAGGCACCGAAGAGCTAACTTTTGCTTTCAATATCGGTGATGGTGATAATCCCTTAATTACTGTTTCAGTCAAAAAAATCATTAACTGGAAATTGTGGGGGCCGATTTTAGGCACGGCTTTGCTTATTGCCATCATCGCCATTGTAATTATTGTCAAGAAAAAGAAAGCACAAAACGAGATCCAAGAAAAACCAGAAAAAACCAGACAAATAAAAGCAAAAGAACAGAAAATTTCCAAAATTAAAAAGAAAAAGAAATAAAAGAATAATAATAGGTAAAAATGCCCCGAAAA
>CAZFRP010000022.1:4756-9726 GCA_964521415.1 uncultured Candidatus Saccharibacteria bacterium
AAAGAAAAAGGATTAAATTTATAGCAGTCGGTTTAGTGGTATCGACCTTATTCGTTTACATTTATTTTTACAATCGATCGGTTATATTTCATGCCGATATTGTCAATCCCCCACGCGGATCTCCGACAAATCTTATTGCCAAAGACGTATCAGAAAACCAGATTGACTTAAATTGGCAGGATAATTCAGACAACGAGGAAAGTTTTAAAATTGAACGCACGGATAATGTAATAAATGATTATCACGAAATCGCTTCTGTGGAAACAAACACCATTGCTTATTCTGACACCACTACTACGCCGGGCAAAAGATATTATTTTCGCGTTAAGGCAGTAAATCGTTTAGGAAGTTCTGATTATTCTGAAATTAGTACTCCCACGCGTCAGGAACAGTTCAACCTACTGACCGGGATAGGTGATTTTGAAAGGTATCACTCAAACGATATAGGACAGGAAGTCGCCGATGGTTGGTCTTTTTCTGGATCAGTAACGTCAGCTGATAAAACTATGGCCATAAAAGAATCCGGGACTGGCATAGACGGGAGCAATCGTCAGAAGATCGGTATAAAGAATATCACTGGTGATAATCATTGGGTTTATCTATATAAAATCTACAAAGTTGGGGGTGCCGTTCAGTTTGGCGATACCGTGACATTTAAGACCGACCAGATCCAAATATATGATAATACGGATTTACCAGTGGGAGCTTCAATCTCGTATGTCATGCGTATTCGCCTCCAGTATGGTACCTATCTTACCTGGCCAACTTATTATTTTGATCAAAATTCTAATTCGGGCACAATCAATTTCACTATTCCCCAAGCGTCTGACGTGCCAGAAGCACTGCGGAATGACTTTGAGCTCACTTTTGAATTCATGATTAAAACATCAGGTAACATTGGCACACTAGAGCCGGCGCTTTCAATCGACGGCGCCAGTATTTTCGTGTCGCGTAATGGTGCGCCTCTGGAGGTGGAGGTACCGGCACCACGGAACCGCGCAATAAACACTCAAATTACTTTTTTTTATAATAATAGCGGTAGTAATTTGTATGAAACTGCCTTAAAATATGATGGGATTATGTCGGCGATTACCAAAGATAATAGTATTTATAATCAAATTAGGTATTATAATCCCAACATCAAAGTATATGCTTATGTCATCCCAGGAGTCATCCAAGATTTTCGAAAACCAGATTTTACAGATCCTACTAATCCTGAATTGGCTGATCGATTGGGCTTTGCCGATGCCACTCAATATCATCCGGACTGGTTTTATCCGTATCCGACTGGGTTTGGACCATATGACGATAGAAGGGCAATATTTCCTGATGATACGATTGATCGTAGCTATAAAAAATTTATGAATGACGGCGTTACTCCTTTACCTTTTGTCTTTGATGCCGAATATCAAGACGATTATTTTACTGATATGGATAATAGTTCGTTTCAATTGGCCTGGAGGGAACAAGTTAAAAATGCCCTGGCTAATGACTATTTTGATGGCATATTTATAGACGCGTTAAACATTGCTCAAGAAATGGCGCTGAAAATTGGGGCATCTTCCCCGTCAAAATGCGCCGATTCAACCGAACCGGGATTTCAAACTAATTGCAAAACAACGGTCAATAGAATGCCATATGAGGTGCAAAATTTTATCCATAACACCGCCTCATTTTTTAAGGAAAACCAACTGGAAACAATGTCAAATCAGATAGGACAATATTTACAAAGATTTATCGGGCGGTCGTATTATGATCCCTATTGGAATCCAAACACAGAGAGTAATCCTGAAGATGTTTATGGAAATTCATTTGATCCCCATCAATATACCCAAAATGCCCCGGACAACACTTACGATAATATATTTGTTGAACATGCCTATATGACTTTTTGGTGGGTAAAAGATCCGGCCACAAATAACTTTACTAACAGATACGATTTAAATTTATGGAAAGATTCAATTGTGAATCTTGAAATGGTCAATCAGTGGAATCAAACCTTGCCGGAGGGCAAAAAGAAAAAAATTTGGCATTTAGTATATAACGTTGATTGCAAAAATTGTACGGTTGTTGATCCGATGGAGGGGCAGGACGGCTGGGCAAGGTTTGGATTAACCTCCTATCTTCTTTCCAGTAATGAATATTCGTACTTAGGAATATCTCGTAGGGAGCCATATAATGATTTCGGCAATTCGTGGTTTTTCCCTTACGATCCGGGCTATAATCTAACCGAAAAACTCGGCGAAGCTCTTGAAGACAGAGTGCAGCATGAAGATTTATATCCTGACAAATCATTGCAAACCAGAAAATTCACAAAGGGGATTGTAGTTGTCAATGGCAATCCAAGCGCCGATAGAAACTATACGACATCCGTTAAGTTGGTTGACGAAGGAGGCAGTGCTATTCCTAAGGGAACAGAACTTACTCTGAGGCCGCATACTGGCAGGATACTATTTAATGATCAGGAGGAACAAGATAAGAGTGAAACTGGCGGCGAACCAGACACATCAGGAACTGCAAATGGAACATCTGGGACAACAGGAACAACTACCAGAAAAAGAATCACTTCCGGCAATATTAATACCAACAAATACAGCAATAATAATGATAATGGAAATATCAATGAAAATGGTAACGATAATGGTGATGTTAATAGCAGCGATAATGGAAGTGAAAATCCTCCTGCTACAGCTGCCCCAGCCAAAAAAGAAATTGACTGGGAATTTTGGAAACCAATAGGCGGGATGGCCTTGCTGGCAGTTACCATTGCCATCGCCATTATCATAAAATAAAAGAAACCAAAATAGGTTTTTACGCCGTATAGACCTTAGATTCTAATTTTTTTAAGCGCAATTTGAGAGCTTGAATTTCTTTAAAAGCAACCTGAATATCTTCATTTTCGGTTTTGATAAGCTGGTCGATTTTACGTTCAATCTTATCCAATCTTCTTTCGTTTTTGTCAAAACGTATCTCAATATAAGTTTCTAGTGACTGAAACCTTCTTTCCCATTTGGCGTCAAGATGCTCAATACTGGCATCAACAACATTTTTAATTTTTTTGATATCTTCTTTGGTAAGTGTCATAGTTTTCCCCAGTAAAATAATCATACCACAATAAAAACAAAAAAGCCCGCTGGGGCGAAGGCCCGAGGGGCAGGTGAAAAAAGTTTAAAACTAAATATACTGATAGGATTATTTTGTGTACCGGGGAAGCCCTGCATACACATCTATTATTTTATGATCTATTTCCCAAATCAGTATTTTCCACCATATCCAATTGCGGATTCTTTTCCGGAGCGATTTAACTTTACCAATCATTACACTCGCCTCCTTCTGATCGCGCCAAAAGCGACAATTCCTATCCCAAGAGCAAAAAGCGAAGACGGTTCGGGGATGGAAGACAAGATTTCGCCATTTACTATAAGGTTCACATTGTCAATAGTAATATAACAGTGTATGTCATATCCAATTCAGCAGAAAATCTGCGCATACAGACCATTAGTCAGATCCAAATCCGGAGCGTCCCCAGGAGGATACCATTGCAATGAAAAAGTGCTTTTATGCGAAACTAGATCCCACCAGATTGGAGCGGTTCTTGGATAAGGATAACCAGACACAGGATCAATGTGCGTCTGAATAAACTGACCAGTTGGCAACCCGAAATTAGAAGAACCAACATATGATTCCAGATTCCAACCAATATTAGAATCATCGCTATGTCCTTGAACCGTAACCGTTAAACTCGCGATGCGTACTGTAGTGCCAATCAGTGAAGCATCTCGTACTACCGGGGAAAAGTAGTAATCGAAGCCATAAACCTGTGGATTCGGTACCCAACCATAAACATGGAATTCGCCGACAAAATCAAAGCTCGATGTAAATGTGGTGCAGTTTCCGAGTAGACTAGGAATACCCACAATCACAATTATAAAAACTACCGTAACTATCGTTTTCATCTTCCTCCACCTCCGTCGTGTTGGTAACGTGCCGCTGTTTCTGGCAGCTAATTATGTTTTACTCTCTTTTTAAGAAAAAATCAATCTTTTTTCGTTCTTTTTTGGATAAATCTGATTAAAAAATAAAGCAAGGCCCAGTAAAAAATTGCCCAGAATAAACTTTTGGATTTAATATCAATTGAGGCAAAAGAAAGACGGCTGAAATTTTCCGAAACCAAAATTATATATTTTAAAAAGATAAAGGCAATAAAACCAACTACACGGCCAAGCGGCAAAAAGAGCATCCCAAAAATTCCTGAAAAAAAAACCAAAAACATTGCGGCTGGAATAAACGGCAAAATCAAGATATTCGTGAGCGGCGAAACGAGAGAGATTTTCTTAAAATTTAAAAGAAGCAGCGGCAAGACAAAAAGCTGAGCCGAAATCGTGGCGCTACCTGCTTCTTTGGCTGGCTTGGGCAGGCGCCAATTTTTAATTTTTTGCGTTAGAATTGGCACAAGTATTAACATCGCAATTGTGGCCACAAAAGAGAGCTGAAAACCACTATCGTAGCGCAAAATATACGGATTTGCCAAAACCATCGCAAAGGCGGTCAAAAGCACAATTCGCGTAATGTCGCGCCGCCTGCCGATTTTTTGCGCCAAAAGCAAAAGTGTTCCCATTATCGCCGCCCTGACGATAGAAGCTGATGCCCCAACCATCAAAACAAAAAGCCAAACCGCAAAAATAGACAAAGAAAAGCTTATTTGCGGCAAAAAACGATTAAAAACCGATGACAAACTACGGGCAATGATGGTCACATTATAGCCCGATAACGCAATAATATGGACAATCCCAACCGCGATAAAAATCTGCATCAGTGTATCTGAAAGTCCGGTCTTGGTGCCAAGCAAAAGTCCATTTGCCAAACCAGCTTCTGGTTCTGGCAAAATTTTATTAATCGTATCCTCAAATTGCGTTTTTAATCGCCAAAGCCAAAATCTGATTGAACGATGATCGGGTCCTGATAATGTT
>CAZFRP010000023.1:0-9569 GCA_964521415.1 uncultured Candidatus Saccharibacteria bacterium
TCAAGGTGTAGGCATTTGGAATCCATTGAGATAATGTTATTGGAATTGATAAGTCCGCGGTTATTTTCGGTAGCGCAATATTAACTCCGGTGGCATCAATTGCCCCGAGTAAATCGGCAACCGCTAAGCCGATTAAAATAATCGTTAATTTCTTATTTGACATTTGGATCTAATATTTCATTTGGATCAAAACTGATGTACTGCGGAGCGACTTTTACCGGCAAATCAAGGGTAATTCTTTTTGCTGCGATCACGGTCATTGCAGATAGAATATAGGCGGCAGAAACTGGTTGAGGATAATGCGGCCTTTTGCCTTCTGCAACTTCCATGGCAATTTTTTGAACATAAGAAGGCATAATTTTGACAAAATACTCAATAAATTTAGTAAATACTTCTTTGGGATTAACATTAAGAAGCGGGGTATGCGGATTTAGCCCAATCATTTCTTCATAAGAGATGGAATCTGGGGTAAAAATTTGCAGCATTGCTCCCCAACCAACATCAGTTGGCTGAATCACGACTTTATGTTCTTTGCGAGCGGCCCGGTGCATCGCCAAAATCGCCAAAGACGCATCCGGATCAATCGAATCTATGATAATATCGGCTTTTTTTATTAATCTGGCGGCATTTTTTGGATCAATAAACACCGGATATTTGCGAATTTTAGTATGCGGATTAATTTGTTTCAAATGATGAGCCAAGGCGACAACTTTAAATTTGCCCACATCTTTTGCGTGATAACCCTGTCTATTTGTATTAGATAATTCTACTCTATCACCATCAACAATGATGAAATTTTCAAATCCCAAACGTACAGCAGAAATGGCGATTAAAGAACCGACGCCACAGCCCGCAATCAACAAAGTCGTTTCATTCAATTTTCTTTGATCTTCCTCGGTTAAAAGTCCCAGATTTCGTGAATTATATTCTTTTCGAAATTGTTCCGCTTCTATCTTTCCCATTTTACACTCCTAATTTAGATTATATCAGGAGTTCTTAAAAAAAAAAGCCGGACCCGCTTGTTTTGGCGAAAAACAATTGGGCCCGGGTCTTCGGGATTACTTGGTGGTAACGCGCGGGTCACCCCAAACAACGGTAGGAGTAGGTGGGCTGTAGGGATCGGGCACGACCCGAACTACCTGCACCTGAAGCGTCAAGACATTGGAGACATCGATGTTGACTGTCTCGACGATCCCCACCTTGAGACGCTTGGATTGATACAGAACGGTCCCATCGCCGATGACCTTGAAGATCACTTCGGCGTTCAGATCGGATTCTGTATCCGAGACGCCCACCTGGCTCTTGAACTGGCTGTAGCGTCGGCCGAGCGAGTAGATCGCCTGTAGCGTGTCGGGGGTAGTCCAGCCCCAATGCCAGGCTTCTCCAGCTACGCTGTTGAAGTAGACCGTACCACCCAGGGTCTGTTGCGGGTCTCCGGTGAAATCCGAACTGCTCGCCTGGAGACTACGTAGGTAGACCTCGCCGTTCACTGTTGCCACCAAGACCAAGTCGTGAGCCGGGTAGGCAACCTGACCCCTAACAACGGTAACCGAGGCGCTGCCCCGGCCATCATTGTAGTAGCCCGCCAGTGAGGCCGACACCACCTGGGTTCCAACCGCCACATTCTGTAGAGTGAACTGACCGTGGTTATTGGTCGTTGTACTCGTCCCTCCCACAGAAACGATGACGCCCGGCAAGGGGGTGTCTTCACTGTTTACCACGCGTCCCTCAATGGAGCCGCCAGAACCGCCGTTGGAGACAGAACCTTTACCGCCTCCGCCGCATCCGGTTAGTGCAAGTGACGCCGATACCAACAAGATACATAGATACTTCATCTCTCTCACCTCCTTCCATAATGTGATGTGTGCAAATTACCCAATAATATACATTAGACTCAGCAAAAAGTCAACATTATTAGGGTTACTAATCAAAAAACCGGGCGCTTAAGCTCGATAAAATGCTGCTATCATATGTTACTTCAAGCCCAACTCTTTCAAACCGTCTCTACCTTTTTGCTTAGTCTCAATTTTCTTATAGCAGTAATACTTCAGTTAAAGGGGGCGCTACACTTTTGACGATAACTCAATTTATTACGAGTAATTAATGTTTTATTTTTTTAATCTGGTGCCTTATTGTCAAAACCGTGCTTAAATATGAAGCGTCCCCCTGACCCCTGATCCTGTGCTCACGAAAAAATGACAGAAACTTTTGAATTGGCTTGCCAAAAAAAATATTCCGTAAAAACTCTGCGTAAAGAATTTTCCAATTTAAAAAAAACCGGATTGATTAAGTTAAAGCAACGTTATCATAAGCCCTACCCCATTTTGTCACGGCAAGGCAAATTAAAAATCGTAAAGAGAAAACTCAAAGAATACACGGTAATTAACTGATAGATAAATGCAGATAATATATACTTATTATTGCCGATTTCATTATAATTAAAAGATGGCTCATAACGAGCAAGATAAAAAATAGCAAAAAGATCTGCTATAAAAATTATTAAAAGCTCGCAACAATAAGATTTAATCTCGGGTTTCTTAATTAAAATAACTTTTGACAACAACAGAATCAATCCAATTCCTATTAGATTAATGTAAGCTGCCCAACACCAACCTCCGTAAATCCAAAGTGGGAAATCTTGAAATCTGGTAAAATCAATAACATGCGTCAACTTATAGAAAAACACTGGTGTAAAAATAAGTAAAATAACATATATCAGTCGTCTTTTATAAATAAAAATTTTATCTTTTAACATATTAATATTTTTGATTTTGTTTTACAATTTTAAGAATCGCTTTCCGAAAAGCTTCCGTTCTCCTCTTATCCAACAAACACCCCCTATTACTTGCTTGCCCCGTACACTAGTACGAATTAGTTGTGCGGGGGATATTACTAAATAAACCCATTTACTTATAGTATAGTAGAAAATGGGAAAGAGGCAAAAAACATAATGCACTGATTCAGAAAAAAGCCCATCTAACAAAGAACGATGGGCATTTAGAGATAGTTACGAAATTATCAAAGAGTAATTCTTTCCAACTATTCACCCTCGCTTGAAGGCTTCAAGTACTTGGCGATAGAGATCTTTGACATGTTGGGTTTGTTTTTCTCCGATATTTGCATAATGATCAAGACCTGGTGCTGCATTAATCTCAAGGATAATGTAGTGTTTGGGTGTTATTGATTCAATTAGATCAGAGGTAATAATATCAACCCCACAATACCGCAGGTTCATTTGGCGGGTTACGTCGATCGCGATCTGCTTAAATCCTTCGCTAATCCGGTCTGTTACATCAATCGCCTCTCCTCCGCTCGAAAGATTGGCGTTGTCCAAAAGAAAACATTGCTGTCCCACCGACAAGACGGAATCCATAGATAGTTTTGCACGTCCGAGCTTCATGGCAATTCTGAAATCTTGTGGATTAAGCTGGGTATCACGTCCAATCTTTGCAAATTCCTTCTGTTTGCGTCTAACCAAATCTCTAATGGTACTTGTTCCGTTTCCTATCACAAAGAGCGGAATTCGTTCATACGCAGAGATTACTTTATTATCCAGGACGACAATACGATAATCTTTTCCCCGAACCACCTTTTGAAGCAACATTACTTTACTTTTAGACAAGATGAAACGAGCAGCACGGTAGAATTCACGGCGAGTATAGACTTTTGTGACTCCACGACCTTGACTACTGTTGTTTGGTTTAACAATAACCGGAAAACCGAATTGCTTGGCTTGACGATATGCGGCATCGATGTTGCGTCTCGATCTGATTACACGACACCACTCTCTGGAATAAAACTTCTGACCACGAGCTACGGGAAATCCTTGTTTGGATATAAAGAAAGTGGCATAATCTTTATCTCCTGCTATCTCCGAAGCGCCCAATGGATTAATATCCATAAAAGTATCTTTGAAGTAGCGTTTCCGACCGTCGGGCAAAATGATCTGTCCAGCGAATTTGTAGTTTGGCTCAAGAACAACAGTTACCCCTACTTCATCTGCGAGAGACGAAAAGATAGTAGAGACAAAGGGTTTCTTCATTTTTGACCTCCCGATGTTGCAAGTAATTCTGCTTGTAATATTATAAAGATATGTTTCTAAAGAGTCAATAAGAAGCCGCGTGGGGAATTAATGATTTTCAATAATACTTCTCAAATAGAAAAATATCTTTCAAAGCATATACCCAAAAACCCTGAAAAAAATCGCGATGGAATGGGATTAAAAAAAGTAAAAATAGTCCTTGAAAAAATTGGCGATCCGCAAAATAAATTAAAAATTATTCATATCGCTGGCACATCAGGAAAAGGTTCAACGGCAAATTTTATCAGTAAAATACTCGCCTCTCTGGGTTTCAAAGTCGGTCTCCATGTTTCTCCTCATCTTTTAGATGTTCGGGAAAGATTCCAAATTAACAACCATCTAATTAACAGACAAAAATTTTGTAAATATTTTAATAAACTACATCATTTAATGGAAAAGGTCGATAGCGGCTATGATAAATTAACTTATTTTGAAATACTAACTATATTTTCTTTTTATGTTTTTTCTCAAGAAAATGTAAGTTACGCGATTATTGAAACCGGTTTGGGAGGATTATATGATGCGACAAATGCGGTTACTTCGACTAACAAAATAGTTGTTTTAACAAAAATAGGGTTGGATCACACAACTATTTTGGGTAAAACAATTGCTAAAATTGCTTACCAAAAAGCGATGATAATTCAAAACAGAAACACCGTCATTTCGATTTGGCAAAGGAAATCAGCGGAACAAATTATTGAAAAAATCATTCGTAAAAAAGAGGCCAAATTATTCTATGTTAAGAAAAAAGTCAACTATTTTAATTTGCAGCAAAAAATTGATAAAACTATTTTTAATTTTAGGTTTAGTGATTTTTATTTGAAAAACATTGAATTATCAATAATCGGCTTGCACCAAGTCGAAAATTGCAGTTTGGCTTTAGTAACGATTTTATTATTAGCTAAAAGAGATAAATTTATTTGTCAACCGAGTAAAATAAGAAATTCACTAAAAAAAATAGCTTTTCCCGGCAGAATGGAATTTAAAAAGATTCAGGACAAAGTGATAATTCTTGACGGTGCTCACAATCCTCAAAAATTATCCTCCTTAGTTAAATGTTTGAAAGCAATATTTCCTGATGGAAAAAGGTTTAATTTTTTGATCGCTTTTAAGAAAGGAAAAAATATCTATAGCATGGTCAATCAAATTAAACCCATTGCAAAAACCGTGGTGATAACAAACTTTTATCAAATAAATCAAGATATGATCAATGCCTCTGAAGAACCTGCGCGCGTTGCGTCATATTTTAAAAAAAATAATTTTAATAATTATCGCATAATTCCTAATCCTAAAAAAGCTGTAGATTTCTTAATTAAAGATAAAGATAATATTTTTATTATCACCGGTTCTCTTTATTTAATATCTGAAACATA
Source organism: uncultured Candidatus Saccharibacteria bacterium (assembly GCA_964521415.1). Classification (GTDB taxonomy): domain Bacteria; phylum Patescibacteriota; class UBA1384; order JAPLVJ01; family JAPLVJ01; genus CAZFRP01. The sequence goes on from CAZFRP010000023.1 coordinate 5,455, forward strand.
CAGTATAATTAAAAACTATGAAAATAAAAACTAAAATATTTTCTTAAAGAATATGATAAAATATTACAAAGGAGTATGAAATGAAAAAAAATTACAAAAAATTATTATTTGTTGCATTGTTTGTTGTTTTAGGATTAATCGCACTTCGAATTCCTTTTACCCATATAATTGGTTCTAAAAGTAGCTTCACTATATTTGATTTTATGGCACCAATTACCGGTGGGTTTTTAGGAAGTTGGCTTGGCGCCTTAGCTGTATTAATTGTTGAAATAATAAATTTTTTTATAAAAGGCATGGCTCTTGATACAACTACCTTTATTAGGTTTTCCCCGATGCTATTTGCCGCAATTTATTTTGGAACAAAACAAAAAGGAATTGGCATTGTCCCTCTAATTTGTATTATTTTATTTTTGTCCCATCCGATTGGCAGCCATGTTTTTTATTATCCAATAACCTTTTGGTTCATTCCGATTGTTTTGTCTTTCTTTAAAAAAAGATTGTTTTTTAATAGTATAGGCGCGACACTAACAGCTCATGCGGTTGGATCAACTGCCTTTCTATACGCTTTCAATTTGCCAGTTAGCGTCTGGAAATCCTTAATGTTTATTGTTCCGTTCGAACGTTTATCATTCGCCGTTGGAATAACGATAAGTTATCTAGTGATTAATAATATCCTAAATTACTTATTAGAAAAACATCACATTATTATATTCAGATCATTGGTTAATAAAAAATTGATTTTTAATAAATCAATTTTCGCCAATATTTAAATATCCGTGTTTAAAAAAATCTCTCTACAACACTGGAAATTTTCCTAAAGGACTAAAAAGATAGAAGAAAGATTGTATTAAAACAGCTGGGCAAAACAAAAATGGAAGCTTGCGCTTCCGTTTGATTCTTTTTCTTTTGTTTTAGTCACCTCTCTGTCAAAGTACGTTATTTTTTTATTTCTGTTCCTTTGTCGCCTGCTGGATAATGCCGCCGATCAGTAGAATGGCACCGAGTATTATGGCGCAAATTGAACCATAATATATCGCCTGCCACATTTGGGCTTCTCGCGCAGAACTTTCTGAAAGACCAAAGGCAATCTGGCCAAGTGGACTATTGATAACATCCATCTTTGGCGCCGATACAAAATAGCCAACGATTCCAGCGATAAGACAGATAACGCCTCCGGTTAGCATTGCTTCACCTCCCTGCTTGTAATGGGTACAGATTATATTTTAATGTAGCTTATTTGCTGAAATAAGTCAAGCATCAAAAAAGCCCGACAGATGTTTTGTCGGGTTGAAAACTTGAAAGAAAATGATTCAGAATCCTATATGAATGCGATCCCAATGACGCGGGCCATAGAGTAGTCCGGATAGACCGCGCTCGGCTTCGGTTCTGCCATATAGCGCATAAACATCCTTAGCAAAATAATTGACATCTTCTGGTCTGTAAATCAAGATCTGAGTCGGCATGTAGTTTTTGTGTTTATAACTGTAATCAAAAGTTTCTCGCAAGATCTGGCGAATCTTGGCCTGAGCCTTTTTCTGTTTGGATTTATCTGTACTGACTTGCCATGCAGTTTCTACGCCATCAGCAATGAAAATATCGAATGCCTGAGCATCAAAATGAGCAGAAACGTTTGGCATTGCGCCTTTAGGATATTCCGATTCTCGTGAAAATGCATGCTTTTCATCATCATAACCGTCTTTTATCCGCAAAACTAAACGGTGTTTTTTTGTTCCTACAAGATAATTGGCTAGCTGCAAAACTCGATCGTCAACCACACCTTTTCTGACATATTCTTTATCTTTATTACCGATGACAATCTTGTCTTTTGTTTGTTTGGCTTTCAGTTTTAAATCTGCTTTAATCTTCTCGTCAATCGGATCCTTATATAAAGCAGCAAAAACTGCCGTGAACAATAAGAAAATACCGAGAAGAATCAGACCCATCCTCGTTGTTCGCATTACTTCACCTCCACCTGGTTGTGCGGGTACGATTTATGTTTTAATGTAGCTTGTTTGCAGTGAAAAGTCAAGAAAAAAAGCCGCTCTGAACGAAATCCAAGAGCGGACTGATCATTAAACTTTACTTTAAATCTATCTCTTCTTGCTTTCTGCCACAATTATCTGAACACCAAATCCTGTATTTGCCGGTTATTTTTGAAACAAAAAGTATTTGTTCCCCAGTTCCCATCCAACAAGGAGTAATATCTTCTCCTTTGCTATCGGTAATTCTTTCCCATTCCCATTTCGCTCCTGTCATTGACCAAGACATTTTGTAGATTTCAAGATCTCCGGTCTTATCAGAAGCAAAGACGATATCTTTCAGAAAATCCATACCAATCGGTGTTAATGATAATGGTGCACCCTTTTCAACTTCAGGTGTTAAACAATTATATTTTCCATTTGTTAGCCATTTTTTAATATTTTCATCGGCATCAACAACGCAAATATGAGAGTGACCGCTTCCATCCTTTCGTACGGTCAGAAATTGTACGCCCTCGCGAGGCTCTCTTATTTTCAGGGTATTGTAATCCTCGCCATCTTTTGAAAGCTCCGCTACCATGATGCCGCCCTGCGGCTGACCAAAACAAAACTCGTCATCAGAAACCCAGGTCGGAAATGTCTGCAAAGAAGAAGCAATATGTAGATCCCTCACTCTTTCAACTTCTATCTGTTTTTTATCAAGATACAGAACATAAATTATTCCACTTTTGTTAAGAGCAAGCACTTTTTTGCCGCCTGGGGAAAAAGCAAACTTATCGCAGAAGCCACCAAAATTAACAATTCTTCTTACTTTTGTATTTTCAGCATAAAAATTCCTTTTTCTATTTGCAATATAAAGCGCGATATCACCATCGCGATCAGATAAAAACGCTATAGTATTGCCAAACCCCGTGAGAGCTTCTCCCCAATATCCGCTGGAAATTGGCTGAGGCGCCCAATCATTATATCCGACAACCTCTTTTGGCGCGACAGTAAAGTGAAACTTAAAAGGATCCCTCAAACTGGCGCCGTTTTCTGCTTTTAGGGCTGTGTTTATGGTAATTGTATAAGTGATGCCAGAGCAGAAATAGTAATCTGTCAACTTCACTTTATTTGACCCTGCCAAAACAATTTTTGGCGGACCTTTCTTCGGTAAATCATAAGGAATATATTCGCCGATTGTCCCGGCTGGCGATATTGAAATGGCATTAGCTATTGTTGACTTATCAAGCGGCAAATTGAAACGAATTGCTGGTACTACATTCGGCAAAATGTTTTGTGCTCCATTTTCAGGATAAGTTTTTTTGACCTCAAGAGCCGGCACCTGCAGATTCGGTTGAAGACCGTAGCCTGAGGTCGCAGGTTCGGTAACATCTAATCTTATTGGTGAACTTATGAAAAATCCCTCGGCTTCCAAAACATACCAGTGTTTGCCGCCTCCTGTATCTTTATCTGGATCAGGCCAAGCAAAGCTGTAGTTTTTATCTCCTTTTTCTTCTGGATGCTCTTTCCAATATTCATCAAACCAATACTGCAAGGCCACCTTACCATCACGATATCCTCTAAGTACTTTGATTTTTGTTTCTTTTTCGAAATGCAGGGTAAAGTCAAGGGTCGGTTTTGTCACTTTTTGGTATTCAAATCCGGGTTTACATTCAACAGAGTTTAAATAGAATTTTACCTGAGCACCTTTGCAAGCAACATATGTCCTGCCCTGAGCAATTGCTTCTAGAATGGATTTTTTATCCAGATTGTCACATTCTACCCAAGTTTTCCTTTGCCAACGTGCAGAATCTTGTGGATCAATAGGATAGTGACTATCACAACCGGCGGTAACAAAAACATTTTCACCTTTTTTCAGCATAGACAAATAGAAGTCGCGTGTTTTTTCATATCCGTCTTTGCTGTCATCATTAAAAAACTCAATTCCACAAATTCCATTAGCCGCATTAACATCATAAGGATATTTCTTGCTGCCCGGATGCGCAGCAACAGACAACCAACCAAGCTCTTTTATTCTCCCAATCACTTCCTGCTGAGTTTTGGCATTCATTAGTGCGTCATCTTTTTTGATATCGCCGATTGCCAAAGTATGGGATGTTTTTGTTACTTCCGCTCCTGAAATGACAACCAGAT
>CAZFRP010000024.1:0-9395 GCA_964521415.1 uncultured Candidatus Saccharibacteria bacterium
GTTCTCTGATTTCTGACTCAACCAAATTAATAATCTCGGGGTCATCTACAGCATCGCATTTGTTTAAAAAGACGACAATGGCTGACAAGCCTACCTGCCTGGCCAATAGAATATGCTCTCTCGTTTGAGGCATAGGACCATCAGGAGCTGAAACTACCAAAATAGCTCCATCCATCTGGGCGGCGCCGGTAATCATATTTTTAACATAGTCAGCATGACCCGGGCAATCAATGTGGGCATAGTGTCTTTTTGCAGTTTCATATTCAAGGTGCGAAACGGCAATTGTCAGCCCTCGTTCCTTTTCTTCCGGTGCATTATCAATCTGTTCATAATCTTTAGCTTCTGCCATACCTTTTTCAGAAAGATATTTAGTAATCGCGGAAGTTAAGGTGGTTTTTCCATGATCAACGTGACCGATAGTACCAATGTTTAAATGGGGTTTTTTCCTTTCAAATTTTTCTGCCATTTTTTATCTCCTTTACCCGCCAACCAAGCGCAGCACGAGCCTTGAACACATTCGCCGCTGGCGAACCCGCTTTGCGGGAGTAGTTCCAATAAGGCGAGTGCTAAACTTAGGCGGGCTTTATCATTAATTTAATTTAAAATATAACTTTCTTTATTTTAAATAATAAAATCATTTTTGTCAACATATCAAGTATTTTTCCCTTCAATAATATTTTTTTGCAAATATTCCGGCACTTCTTCATAATGAGAAAATTCCATTGTAAACGAACCGCGTCCAGTGGTAAGCGAGCGAAGTGCGGTAGCATAACCAAACATTGTTGCGAGTGGAACTGTCGCATCAATTACTTTGTAAACGGCTCTATCTGAGACCTTTTCAATTTTCGCCCTTCTCCCGTTTAAATCCCCCATCACATCACCCAAAAAGTCTGTGGGAATAACGACTTCAAGTTTCATCACTGGTTCAATCAACGTTGCTTCGGCTCTTTTTTCACCTTCTCTTAAAGCCATTCTTCCAGCGATTTGAAAAGCGATATTTGAGGAATCAACTTCATGATATGAACCATCAGTTAAGGTCGCTCGCAAATCAACCACCGGGTATCCGGCTAAAACGCCTTTTTCCATGGCATTTTTAATACCGCGCTCAACCCAGGGAATAAATTCATTGGGGATAATACCGCCTTTAATTTTATCAACAAATTCAAATCCTTTTCCTCGGGAAAGCGGTTCGATTTCAATAATTACGTGGCCATATTGGCCGCGGCCGCCTGACTGTTTAATATACTTTCCCTCAACTTCAACATGTTTTTTGATTGTCTCTTTGTAAGCAACTTGCGGCGTGCCAACCGATGTTTCTACGCTAAATTCGCGCTTTAATCTATCAACAATAATTTCAAGATGAAGTTCGCCCATTCCTGAGATTAAAGTTTGCCCGGTTTCTATATCTGATTTAATTTTAAGCGTGGGATCTTCTTCAAGTAAACGCGAAATGGCAATGCCCATTTTTTCCTGATCTGATTTGGTTTTTGGCTCAATGGCAACTGAAATTACCGGTTCAGGAAAAGTCGGCGGCTCAAAAACAATCGGATTTGAAATATTACATAAAGTATCGCCAGTGCCAACATTTTTTGGTCCGACCGCGGCGGCAATATCACCAGATGCAACCTCTTTTACTTCTTCACGCGTTGCGGCATGCATTCTCACAATCCGACCGATTTTTTCTTTCTCGGCTTTAGTCGCATTGTATATTGTATCCCCAGCCCGAAAAACTCCCGAATAGACCCTAAAAAAAGCTAATTTTCCGACAAATGGATCGGTGGCAATTTTAAAAACCAAGGTCGAAAATGGCTCTTCATCACCTGATTTTCTTTTTTCGACCTCGCCAGTTTTGGGATTTACGCCTTCAAATTCTTTGATATCTTCTGGGGAAGGTAAATATTCAATAATGCCATCAAGCACGGGTTGAACGCCCTTATTTTTCAGTGCCGAGCCACAAAATACCGGCGTAATTTTATTTTCTATGGTTGCTTTACGCAAAACTTTTTTTAGTTCATTGTTTTCTTGGCTTTTGCCTTCAAGATATTGATTCATTAGTTCTTCATCTTGTTCAACTATATTTTCAATCATTTTATCTCGCCAAGACGCTGATTTTTCTTTTAGTCCGTCTCTAATTTCTTTTTCCTCTATTTTGGTACCGGATGGGTCTTTAAAATGAATCTCTTTCATTTTAAAAAGATCAATCACGCCTTCAAATTTGTCTTCAAGACCAATAGGGATATTTAAGGCCACGGTTTTTGCGTCCAGTTTTTCATGAATAGAGCTTAAACTTTTTTCAAAATCAGCGCCAAGACGATCTAATTTATTAATAAAGGCCAATTTTGGCACCGCAAATTTATCCGCCTGTTTCCAAACCGTTTCTGATTGCGGTTCAACGCCGGCGACGCCATCAAAAATAATCACCGCGCCATCAAGTATGCGAAGAGAACGCTGAACCTCGGCGGTAAAATCAATATGGCCGGGTGTATCAATAATATTTATGCGAAATTTTTCACTTCCTATCTGCCAAAAACAAGTGGTTGCCGCGGCGGTAATGGTAATACCGCGTTCTTTTTCTTGCGCCATCCAATCCATTACCGCCGCGCCTTCATGAACTTCGCCAATTTTGTAAGTTTTTCCGGTATAAAATAAAACGCGCTCGGAAACAGTCGTTTTTCCAGCATCAATATGGGCAATGAAACCAATATTTCGCGTTTTTTGTAAATTGAATTCTCTCATAAATTTTTTAATTTCTAATTTTCAATGATTTAATTTTTAAACATTTTAAAATTATTTTTTCTTATTATATGCACAAATTACCGTATCCAAATCCTCAATACCTTTAAAATATTTACAAATTGAGATATTTTTAACCGCACACTTGTGTTCGCTGGTATTCTCTTTCATATTCCAAGGACATTTATCCTGTTTCCAATGAATTTTTTTATCATCAGTAGTCAAATCTATATCCATATTTGCGCCATCAAGTTTTAATAATTTTACATTTTTCATTTTCAATTTTAAATTTCTTTAGAACCTTGCATAATGGGCAAAGGCCTTGTTTGCTTCTGCCATTTTATGCGTGTCTAACTTTTTCTTTACGGCCGCACCGTCATTGTTATACGCAGATAGCATTTCCTCGGCTAATCTCTCTTGCATTGATTTTCCTTGTTTTGAAAATGCCGCTTCAATAATCCATTTTGATGCTAACGTAAAACGACGACTTTCTGTAACTTCATAAGGTACCTGATAGTTCGCTCCGCCAATTCTCGTTGAACGTACTTCCAAAAGCGGACTGGCATTTTCGATTGCTTTGGCAAAAATCTCACTCGTATCCTTTTTAATTTTTTTAGACGCAATATCAAGCGCGTCGTAGACAATTTTTTCTGCACATGACTTCTTGCCTTTTACCATTAGATAATTAATAAATTTGGCAATCCGCACGTCGTGATATTTTAAATCAGGCAGTAAAATTTGTTTTTTAACCTTTTTTCTTCCTCGTGGCACAATCACTCCTTTTTAGCTTTTCGCTTTTTTTGCTCCATACAAGCTCCGACCCTGTTTTCGGTTTTCAACGCCGCCAGCATCAAGTACGCCTCTTACAATATGGTATCTTACACCCGGCAAATCTTTAACCCTGCCGCCGCGTATAATAACAACTGAGTGTTCCTGCAAATTATGACCGACTCCGCCAATATAAGCCGTCACTTCTTGACCAGAGGTTAATCTTACTCTGGCAATTTTTCTTAAGGCAGAATTTGGTTTTTTGGGCGTAACCGTGGTTACTTTGGTGCAGACGCCGCGCTTTAGAGGACTACCCTTTTTAATTTCATACTGCTTATGTTTAAGATATGAAAAACCGCGATGTAAAGCGGCAACTTTGGTTTTCTTAATAATTTTTTTTCTACTTTTTTTAACAAGTTGTGAAATAGTAGGCACTGTCGCTCCTCACTGCGTTCGTCGCTAAACTTAAAATTTAAAACGAAAAAGTAAAAAATAATATTGAATAATTTTTAATTTTTGTTGTAGTTTTACCTTTTTCATTTTTACTTTTTACTTTGTTTATATCCTGTTCCGGCAGGAATTAATTTACCAATAATAACATTTTCTTTAAGACCTTTAAGATGATCAACCGAACCCCTTACGGCGGCATCAATTAAAACCGAGGTGGTCTCTTGAAACGAAGCCGCAGAGAGAAAACTATCGGTTTTAAGCGAAATTTTGGTAATACCCAAAATTAATTCATCATATTTTGGCAATTGCAGGTTTTTCTTTTTTAATTTCTCAATTTCTTTTAAAACCATTAATTTATCAACTAGTTGTCCGGCTAAAAATTGCGAGTCGCCGGTTTCTTTTATTCTGGTCATGGAAAACATTTGACGGGCCATAATTTCAAGATGTTTTTCGTTAATGGTTTGCCCCTGTGAAGCATAAATACTTTGAACTTCTTTGACAATATATTTTACCGTCTCGTCACGACCTTTAAGTTCAAGCATTTGATGCAGATCAAGGTGGCCATCAATTAATGGCTGGCCCTTTACGATTAAATCGCCATTAGAGATTTTCAATGCTACCCATGATGGAATAGAATATACTTTCGCGGCTGGTTTATCTGCCTTGATTTTTATTTTATCTTTGCCAACGTGAGCAATTCCGGAAATAGAAACTCTTTTGGCTTTTTTGTTAAAGGCAGAGGCGATTGCTTGTTTTTGCACCACTTTGTCGCCATTTTTAACTAATGTTTTGTATCCTTTAGTATTAATTTCTTCTTCGGGAAATTCGGTTGAAACTACTTCAATGATTTTTTTATTATCTTCTTCTTTAATTTGCGCTTTTCCGTCAATTTCAGAGACAATGGCAGGAAATCTTGGCGCTCTCGCCTCAAAAAGTTCCTCTACTCGCGGCAAACCCTGGGTAATATCTTCTCCGACAATCCCGCCGATATGAAAGGTTCTCATCGTAAGCTGGGTTCCGGGTTCGCCAATGGCCTGGGCAGCCACAATTCCCACTGCTTCACCAATACTAACCGGTTTTCCTTTGGCTAAATCTTCGCCGTAACATTTTTGACAAACACCAAATGCGGCTTGACAATTTAAGGACGAGCGGACAGAAACTTCGTTTATTTTTGATTTGGCAATCTCAAAAGCGATATTTTTATCAATAAAGGTTCCGGCTTTGATTTTTAGTTTGGTAATATCATCGGCCAAAAATCTGCCGGTAATTCGGTCAGAAAATTCCACACCCATTTCCTCGCTTTCTTCGCGGGTGATAAAAATTCCTTTTGCTTTACAATCATCTTCGGTAATAATAATATCTTGGGCCACGTCAACCAATCGTCGGGTCAGGTAGCCAGCATCAGAAGTTCGAAGTGCGGTATCAGAGCGTCCTTTTCTGGCGCCGTGCGTTGAAATAAAGTATTCAAATACCGTAAATCCTTCTTTAAAATTTGAGCGCACTGGCAATTCAATAATTTCTCCGGCGGGATTTACCACCATTCCTTTCATACCGGCAATCTGCGTAAGTTGGGGAATACTACCGCGGGCGCCTGATGTTACCATTGAATAGATCGGATTATATTGATAAAAATCTTTAAGCATTGCTCGCTCTACTTTGGTCTTGGCATCCATCCAAAGTTCAACTGATTTTTCATAACGTTCTTCATCGGTAATTAAACCTTTTTCATATTGTTTACTAATTTCCGTAAGATTTGCTTCAGCATCGGCAATGATCTGTTTTTTCTCTTCTGGAATATGAATATCGGAAATTGAAACGGTCATTCCAGAAATTGAAGCGAAATGAAAACCTAAGTTTTTAATCTTATCAACTAATTCCCCAGTTTCTTCCTGACCGTATTTGATAAAACATTCAGAAACGAGTCGAGATATGGCTTTCTTATTAAATTCTTTATTAATAAAGCCAAAATCTGCTGGCAAGATAGAATTAAAAATAATCCGGCCGCAAGTTGTATCAAGTAGGATATTGTCAATATTGACTTTAATTTTGGCGCGAAGATCAATAACACCACTGTGTTCGGCCATAATCGCTTCGTCACGACTTACAAACGCCTTTCCTTCGCCAAGTAAGCCGTCTTCAGCCGAGGTTAAATAAAAACAGCCCAAAATCATATCATTTGATGGTGTAATCACCGGATCACCTGATGCCGGCTTTAGCAAATTATAAGTTGAACGCATGATCTCTGAGGCCTCATATTTTGCCTGTTCTGAAAGCGGAACATGAACCGCCATCTGGTCACCATCAAAATCCGCATTATAGGCCGTACAGACAAGCGGATGAATTGAAATCGCTTTTCCTTCAATAAGAACAGGCAAAAATGCTTGAATGCCAAGACGATGCAAAGTAGGAGCCCGATTTAATAAAACATAATGATTCTTGGTAATCTCTTCTAAAATATCCCAAACAAAAGGCACACCCTGTTCAATCAGACGCTGGGCGTTTTTCACATTATGAACATAGCCGTCTTTGATTAATTTTGAAATCACAAATGGTTTAAATAATTCCAGGGCCATAATTTTTGGCAAACCGCATTGATTTAAGGCCAGCTCTGGTCCAACCACAATCACCGACCGACCAGAATAGTCAACTCTTTTTCCAAGCAAGTTTTGGCGAAAACGTCCTTGTTTGCCCCGCAACATATCAGAAAGCGAACGCAATTTTCGGCGTCCTGATGAAACCGTCACTCCTTTACCTCGGGTAGCTTGATTATCAACCAGAGCGTCAACCGCTTCTTGCAACATTCTCTTTTCATTACGGCAAATAACTTCTGGTGCACCTTGTGTAATTAATCTTTTTAACCGATTGTTACGATTTATCACCCTTCGATACAAATCATTTAAATCAGACGCGGCAAAACGTCCGCCGTCAAGCTGCACCATCGGCCGTAAATCAGGCGGAATGACCGGCAAAGTTGTAAATATCATCCATTCTGGTCTAATCTTGGCCCGTTTTAAATCAGTAAAAAGCTTTAGCCGTTTTAAAATTTTCTTTTTGTGAATACCTACGGCTTCAATTGATTCTTTAGATAATTTTTCCATCTCTTTATCAAGATCGATTTTACATAACAGTTCGCGTATTGCCTGGGCGCCGATGCCCACTTTTGCCATTTGGCCGTATTTTAAGGAAATATCGTAATACTCAATATCCGAAATGATTGAAAAAGGTTTTAAATCTTTAATTTCAGATAATGTTCTTTGATAACTTTTGTCAATTTCATCCAGATTTTCTTTTGCCTTAACTTTCTCTTGTTCATACTCCTTTGTTAATTTTTTAAGAACTTGCTGTCTCATTTCTTCATCAACATCAAGGACCACATAGCTGCCAAAATAGATCACTCTTTCAAGCTCTTTAACCGAGAGGTCTAATATTAAGCTCAAAACCGATGGAACGCCGCGAACATACCAAATATGCGAGACCGGCACCGATAAATTGATATGCCCCATTCTTTCGCGCCGCACGGCCGATCGAGTCACTTCAACGCCGCATTTATCACAAATTACCCCTTTATAGCGAATTTTGCGAAATTTTCCACAATAACATTCAAAATCGCGCGTCGGACCAAAAATTTTTTCATCAAAAAGTCCGTCCCGCTCTGGCTTTTGGGTACGATAATTAATGGTCTCTGGTTTGGTCACTTCGCCATACGACCAGGAAATAATTTGTTCTGGCGAAGCAATGGAAATTTTAATTGAATCAAAATCCATTACTTTGGCCTTGCCATCTCTATCTTGCACTATTTCTCCTTGCTTTGTTTGATATTTTTTTCCTTATTAAGAAGATCAACCGATAAACCGAGAGATTGTAATTCTTTGACTAAAACGTTAAATGATTCGGGAATTGACGGTTTTTGAATTGGTATTCCTTTGATAATTGATTCATACGCCTTGGATCGACCAATAACGTCATCTGATTTTATCGTCAACATTTCCTGTAATGTGTGGGCCGCACCATACGCTTCAAGCGCCCAAACTTCCATCTCGCCAAATCTTTGTCCGCCAAACTGAGCTTTACCACCAAGTGGCTGCTGGGTAATCATAGAATACGGTCCAATTGAACGGGCGTGAATTTTATCTTCAACCAAGTGAATCAATTTCATAATATAAATAAAACCGACCGTGGTTTTTTGTTTAAACGGCTCACTGGTGCGACCATCATAAAGTTGAATTTTGCCGTCTTTGGGCAGCCCAGCGCGAACAAGCTCGTTTTGAATTTCATCCCATGATGGCGATTCAAAAACTGGTACGGCTGCTTTATAACCAAGGGATTTTGCCGCCATACCAAGATGGGTCTCTAACACTTGACCTAAATTCATTCTGGCAACCACACCAAGTGGATTTAAAAGAATATCAACTGTACGTCCATCAGGTAAAAATGGCATATCCTCTTCTGGTAAAATTTTGGCAATTACGCCTTTATTACCATGTCGTCCGGCCAGTTTATCACCGACGGTCACTTTACGAAGCTGAGCAACCGAAATTTCAATCTCTTTAACCACGCCTTGTGGTAATTCTTCGCCTTTTTCAAAAGTGTGGATGCCGACAATTACTCCGTGTTCGCCGTGTGGCAAACGAAGAGACGAATCGCGAACTTCCTTCGCTTTTTCGCCAAAAATTGCCCGAAGCAAGCGTTCTTCGGCAGAAAGCTCTACTTCGCCTTTGGGCGAAATTTTTCCCACCAAAATATCACCAGCCGAGACCTTTGCGCCGATGCGAACAACGCCCTCTTCGTCAAGATTACGCAAGGCCTCTTCAGAAACATTAGGGATATCGCGGGTAATCTGTTCCGGACCCAATTTAGTTTCTCTAACATCAATCGTATATTCTTCAATATGTATTGAGGTAAAAAGATCTTCTTTAGCCAGTCGCTCAGAAATAATGATGGCATCTTCAAAATTACCGCCAATAAATGACATAAAAGCACCTAAAATATTTTGTCCGAGCGCCAATTCTCCATCTTTGGTGGAAAGCGAATCAGCCAAAACCTCACCTTTTTTAATTTTTTGATTTTTGAAAACCACCGGTCGCTGACAAAAACAAGTTCCTTGATTGGTTTTTTGAAATTTAAAAAGCGGATAAATCTCTTCTTTTTTACCTGATTTAATCACAATCTCATCGGCCGAAACGCTTTTTACAATTCCTTCCTTATGGGCTAAAATTACTTCGCCAGAAGAGCAACCAACTTCTTTTTCAATTCCGGTGCCAATGATGGGATCATCGGGCCTAATCAAAGGCACGGCTTGTCTTTCCATATTTGAGCCCATTGAAGCCCGTCCAGCTTCATCATGTTCCAAAAAGGGAATTAAAGCGGTAGAGAGTGAAACAATTTGCTTTGGTGAAACATCCATAAATTCAATCTTGTCAACCGATTCTGAAGCTGGCGAACCA
>CAZFRP010000025.1:0-9291 GCA_964521415.1 uncultured Candidatus Saccharibacteria bacterium
TGGAGCGGGAGTTACTTTTTCAAAAAAGATTAAAAAAGGCGCAAAGAATCGCAAACTTTCTTTCAATTGCGCCGTTTGTCCGTATGGTTGGCTTAAACGGTTCAATGACAAAAGGGACGATGCGTGAAGATTCTGATATTGATTTTCTGATAATTGCCGGACACGGCCGGATTTGGACCGTGCGGTTTTTAGTCACAATTTTAACTCATATAACCGGCCAACGCCGATATGGCAATAAAGTGGCCGGCCGAATTTGTTTAAATCGCTATCAGAGTGAACATTTTTTGAGGATAGAACCGCGTAATCTTTATCATGCCGAAACTTTTGCCGCACTTACACCGCTTTATGATGATAATATTTACAAATATTATCGAGATGCAAACCACTGGATGAGGGAATTTCATTTTCACGTCTCGCCGAGTTTACGCTTAAAGTCAAAAGCAAACCGTATCAATAAAACTTTACAAAGATTTTGTGAGTTTATTTTATCAGGATTTTTCGGCAATCTTTTAGAAAAGATTTTACGAGATTACCAAGCAAAAAGAATATTAAAAGATGTCAGAACATACAAAGTGCCCAAAGGAAGAGTAAGGATTTCTGACTGGGAACTTTGCCTTCATCCTAAAAAGTAATAAAAGGAAATAAAATGACCCAAGCAATTTTATATGGTTTTTTAGGAGCTGTCGCCTTATTTTTTGGCGCAGTTTGCGGAGCGGTTTTTAAAATCAAGCCAAAAATTATCGGCACAATTATGGCCTTTGGCGCCGGGGCCTTAATCGCCGCCCTTTCTTTTGGTCTTTTGGAAGAAGCATACTCACTTTCTGGCCTTTTTCATACAGTTTGGGCTTTTTTATTAGGTGGAATAATTTTTGCCCTTGGCGACTATTTGATTATTAATCTTGGTGGCCGGGGCCATAAAAGAGTTTATGATGCAGAAAAATCCGAGGGCTTTGCGATTGTGCTGGCCGCAGTGCTTGATGGTATTCCAGAATCTTTAGCACTTGGAGTGGCTTTACTCCTCGGAAAATCTTTAGGACTTTTAATGGTAATCGCCATTTTTGTTTCCAACTTTCCCGAAGGCATTTCTTCAAGCTACGATCTTCTACGCGCCGGACTTTCTAAAAAGAAAATTTTACTCACCTGGCTTTCTGTTTCTATAATCGGGTTTATTTTCGTAATTTTTGGATACACGATTTTTGGCCATATTTCATCGGCAATTTTGGGGATTACAGAGGCAATCGCGGCTGGCGCCTTACTTTCAATGATTGCCTCAACGATGATGCCAGAGGCCTATCAAGAAAGCGGGCCTTATGTTTCGTTTATGACCGTACTTGGTTTTTTATTCATATTTTTAATCTCACATTTTTAAAGATATAATTAAATAAAATGAAATTAAAAAAATCTTTAAAATTAAAAATTTCCGCGGCGGTTGGCATAATCAGCATTACCGCCCTTGTCATAAACATTATCGGCTTTAATATCAAAGCCGATGTTTTGGGCCCAAATGAGGCGCCACAGATAATTTTACCAATTGATAATGCAAGATATTATTTAACCAAACAGCCGTTAATTCAAGGACGCGCTCAAGCTAATGTGGAATTGACTGTTTATGATGGTAAGACAGAACTTGGCAAAACTATTTCAGATTCTGGGGGCCTTTTTGGTTTAAAGCCGCCAAATCCGCTGGAAGAAGGGGTGCACAAATTTTCCGTAAAAAATTTCGGCAATAATAAGACCTCGCTACCGGCCTATATTGAAATAAAACCTACTGATTCAAAAGCAATCTTAAAAGCATCTGGCACGCAAATTATTGAAGATGATCATCCTTATTTTGGCAGCGGCAACAATGATTTTACGCCAATATTGGATATGATGGACGACCCGTCAGGAAGTACGGTGGAGGCAAGATTTGCTCTTTATGAAAAAACAGGTATTAAAATGGTCCGGGTCAGAAATTATATGATTGATGATATAGCATTGCCAGATCCAATAAGCGCGCCAAACGTGACCGCAGTAGATGGTGGCGGCAGATTACTTGCCGGCGATTATGTTTATCGTTATTCTTGCGCTAATTTAAGTAAAGCCAGAGTTGGAATAGATGCGGCGCCTTTTTTTAAAACCGCCGAGACCAAACCAAGCCCCGCCACCTCTACAATCTCTGTTTCCGATAACCAAAAAGTGACGATGACATTGACCGCCTGCGCCAAATCTTACCGGTATTATATTTATCGTCGGGCCGCCAGTGATGCCGAGGGCAGTGAAGCTCTGGTTGGAGGAGTAGAAGGATTTGCCGGTAATAACGTCACATTTGTTGATGATGGCACCATAAAGCCAGCCACAATCTGGCCAGATCCTGCTCTGGCGCCTATACTTTTAAATGAAGCAGGCGGTCAATTGTCCGCTGGAACTTATGTTTATCGCTATCTTTATGCCCAAAAAAAGCAACCAGTTGACGGCAGAGACGGTCTATTAGTAGAAGGAGGCGTGACAAGGGGTAGCCCAACTAGTGAAATTACCGTTCAGGCAGGAGAAAAAATAAAAGTCAGCATACCTGGTAGCGATTTGGGCTCGGTGATTGGAATTTATAGGCGTCTGTCAACCGAAGCTCCAGGTCAAGAAAAATGGATTGCTACCATTTATCCCAGTCAAACCGGAGAAACATCTTGGTACGATGACGGACAAAGCAATCCGTCAAGTTATAATATCGGTACGAATAATACTACCCAAACAATCAATCCTTCTTTAGAAAATCAAACTCATGATAATCCACGGACCGCTTGGACGACTGGCCATCAAGGCAAGGCCTTTGTCACCGGTCTTGGAAATTATAACGAAGATACTTTTGTGGCCTTAGATAAAGTATTGGCCTTAGCAAGAAAATATAATATCCGCATATTATTTACTTTTTTTGATCAGCAAGATGATGCAAATAGTACTGGAGGTATTCGTGAAATTGCTCGTCAAACCGCCGTTTGTAAAAATTGTTTTTATTCTAATCCAACCACGATCAGTGTCACTAAGGCAATAATTGATAAATTTTTAGAGAGAACTAATACGGTCTCCGGCGTTCCTTATAAAAATGAGCCGGCGATTTTTGCCTGGGAATTAATTAATGAACCCTGGGATACACAAAGCGGTTTGGTCTTCCGCGGCTGGTTGACTAATGTCGGCGGGTATTTAAAAAGCAAAGATTCAAATCATTTGCTTTCATCAGGCGATGACGGGAGTGTTTGGTTTATCCGTCATGATGATCAGGGGTCTTATAACTATAATAACAATCATGATTTTGTGACTATGGGCAATATACCTTCAATTGATCTTTTAACTTGGCACGGTTATCCAGGAGCCACTAATAATTTTATGTTTAATTACGGTTATTTTTTAATAAATGGTCAGATTCCTGCCTTTGCTCAAGATCCAAGTTGGCTGGCAAAATATGGCCCGGTTCATAGTCCGATTAATACCGAGCAAGCTATTTTTGAAATGCAACGACGGGCCAACTACGGGGCAATTTTGAATAAGCCGATAATTTTTGGAGAATGGGGAATAAAAGGTAATTCATCTGACTGGCAAGATCCTGCACATAAAGATTGGATAGACAGGATTTCCGATGCCATATTGACTATTAAGCCAGAGCTGCCGGGGCCAAATATTATTCCAAATGGTGATTTTAGAGAAGGCCTTGCTCACTGGCATTCCGACCCGGGCGCTTGGAAACCCAATAAATTTACTGTTGATAGCGCCGTGCAATATAACGGGCACAATGTCTTAAAGGTTACGGGCATAGAGGGCGGTTATGATAATATTTTGTTTTCCGAGCCATTTCCGATTAAGCCAAAAACCGAATATTGGTTGGAAGCGGCCTTAAAAACAAAACAAGAATCCCCCCCAGCTATTTATGATAAAGAGAAATTGGGTCAAATAAAAATAGTGGTTAATAAATATTTTAAAGCAGATGGTCAAGAAGTGGCTTCTGGAAATCAGTCAATTGTATCGTATGATAAAAATTGGAAGATTATCAATAGAATGAATACAGATCATGGGCTGTCCGTAGTTTATTTTACCTTTACCACTCCCTCCGATGTAACACAAGCTGAAATATTGATTAAATTTGAACAAAGAGACGGCAATAGATTTTGCACTGAAGATACTGGCTGGATCGGCGAAGTTCGCCTTAAAGAATTTGTACCGGGAGATAATAATACGCCGCTTAGTTTTTCCGGAACGGGCTGGGAGGGTTTGCCCAATAATGATCCAGTGACAAAAGATTTAAATAATCAGGCCCTGCGCGATGCGGCCGTCAATTTTGATGCCGCTAGTTTTGCTAATTTGCCTGCCCTGTTCCATGAACCGGAGCCGCCCGATGGTGGAAATACCAATGAAAATACCAATGGAAATACCAATTCAAATACGGATACAAACACAAATACAAATTCAGGCGCAATTTCCGCCGGGAATACAAATAAAAGTTCTCAAATAACCAAAAAAAGAGGAACAACAGCGGATAACAGCAATCTTAACCAAAATAATAATCAAAATACGAATGGACAAATTAATATTGACATCCAAGGGCAAGAAGAAATTAGTTTTGAGACCGAATCCGGCAACATGAAACTTAAGATTAAAAAATTTCATTACAACGCCCTGTTTTTGGATAGATATAACTTAAATGATGAATATATTATCATTGAAAATACTGGCAAAGCCGCGTTAAATACTTCATCGTGGATAATTAAAAATTCAAAAGGCGAAAAGTATGTTATGCCATCAAGAATAATCGATCCAAAAGAAAGTTTGACGATTAAATCAGGAAAAACTCCCAAGGTAAAATGTTACCGTTGGTATGTTGACGGAAAATGGCAGAAAATCTGTCAAAAACCTAAACAAAACGTCCTTTATATGGGAAGAGAAACCGAAATGTGGCAAAATCGCCATGACCGAATGACGATTTATGCCGGCAATGTCACCGTAACCAAAGGATATTGAACTATAGGGCCTACGGGGACTTGACCCCACTTCGCTCGCCGCTCTCGTGGTCTACCCCAGTACCAGAGCTTGGCTCGGTACGGGGCAGGCGTCTACGCACCCGCCTTGCCTGCCGCAAGGCGAGGCAGGTCGCGGTGTCGCTTCGTTAGGGGTCTGCGCCCCGCCGAGCCAAGGCGGGGCTTGACAAAATTTTTTTAGTTTGCTATTTTTAAATGTAAATTTAAAAACAAGGTTCCTGAACAAAGTGAAGGGTTCTTATATTTTTGAATGTGCTTTAAATTTTCGAGCTGATTGGGAGAGATTCCCCCTTTCTTCTCCTGGTCAGCTTGAAGAAGAAAAATTTAATAGATTAAACAGAATATCGGATAAACGGATTATCAGATTATCTGATTATCCAATCATCCGATTATCTAATTTGTGACTGAAAGGAACAAATTATGAACGTAAAACCACTTGGACAACGTGTCTTGGTAAAACCGTTATCTACCGAAGAAAAAACTAAATCAGGTATTTATTTGCCAGAGAGCGCCAAAGAAAAACCAGAAGAAGGCGAGGTTATTGCCGTAGGCGAAGGCAAATACATTGAAGGAAAATTAGTGCCGCTTTCAGTTAAAAAGGGCGATAAAATTTTATTTTCCAAATACAGTCCAGATGAAATCAAGGTCGAAGGAAAAGAACTTTTAATGGTAAAGGAAGAAGACATCCTCGCGGTTATAGAATAACCGCTAAATGTAAAATTAAAAATGCAAAATGCAAAATCACAATTAAAAATTCAAAATTATTATTTTTAACTTTGAGATTTTAATTTTAAATTTGAGCGACTGAAAGGAGCGATTATGGCAAAGCAAATTAAGTACAGTGAAGATGCGAGGGAGAAATTAAAAATTGGCGTTAATAAATTAGCCGATGCCGTAAAAATCACTTTGGGCCCAAAGGGCCGCAACGTGCTACTTGATAAAGGTTTTGGGGCGCCGACCATTACTAACGATGGCGTAACCATTGCCAAAGAAATTGATTTAGAAGATAAGTACGAAAATGTCGGCGCACAAGTCATCAAAGAAGCCGCAAGCAAAACCGGCGATGATGCTGGAGACGGAACCACCACCGCGACACTACTTGCCCAATCAATGATTAACGAAGGAATAAAAAATGTTACCGCAGGCGCAAACCCCGTTGCGATAAGACGCGGTATTGAAAAAGGCACCGAGGCGGTAGTTTCGGCCCTAAAGAAAAATGCTGAGCAAATCAAAGGAAGTAAAGAAAAAATTGAGCAAGTGGCCACAATTTCGTCTGACAACGAAGAGGTAGGGAAAGTGATTGCGCAGGCCGTGGAAAAAGTGGGCGAAGATGGGGTGATAACCGTTGAGGAATCGCAGACCTTGGGGCTTGATCTTGAAGTGGTAGAAGGGATGCAGTTTGACCGCGGTTTTGTTTCGCCATATATGGTAACCGATACCGCCCGTATGGAAGCAGTGCTGGAAAATCCTTTCATTTTAATTACTGATTTAAAAATTTCCGCGGTCTCTGATATTTTGCCACTACTTGAAAGTTTAGCCAATCAAGGAAAAAAAGAATTAGTGATTATTGCTGATGAAGTTGAGGGCGAAGCCCTGGCAACCTTGGTTGTTAATAAACTGCGGGGCGTCTTTACCGTGCTGGCAATTAAAGCACCTGGATTTGGTGATAATCGCAAGGAAATGCTTTCTGATATCGCGGTTCTAACTGGCGGCCAGTATATTTCCGAGGATTTGGGATTAAAATTAGAAAGCGTAAAGGTAGAGATGCTTGGTTCTGCCCGAAAAGTAATCGCGGATAAAGACAAAACTACGGTTATTGAAGGCAAAGGGCAGGACGCTAAAATCAAAGCAAGAGTTTCTCAAATCAGAAATGAAATTGAAAAATCAACCTCTGAATTTGATAAAGAAAAATTGCAGGAGCGATTGGCAAAAATGGCTGGTGGTGTGGCCGTGATCAAAGTTGGTGCGGCCACTGAAGTGGAAATGCGCGAGAAAAAGCATCGCGTTGAAGATGCCAAAGCAGCCACTTTAGCTGCGATTGAAGAAGGAATTGTTTCAGGTGGGGGCGTGGCCTTGGTTGATGTGATAAAAATACTTGATGAAATCAAAGCGCAAAATGACGAAAAAATTGGCGTGGCAATTTTGCGCAAAGCCCTTGAGGCACCAATGCGCCAAATTGTTGAAAATGCTGGCAAAGAAGGTTCAGTGATTATTGCTAATGTTAAAAAATATCAAAAAGGTTTTGGCTATAATGCCGCGCGTGATGAATATGTAGATATGATCTCTGCGGGCATAATTGATCCTTTGAAAGTTACCCGAAGCGCACTTCAAAATGCCGCTTCATCTGCGGCCATGCTACTTACCTCGGAAGTCGTGGTTACCGATGCTCCTGAAAAAAAGGAAGTAATGCCGAGTATGCCAGGCGGGATGCCGGAATACTAATCTCCGAATTAAGAATTAAGAAGTAAGAATTAAGAAAACTAACAAACAAAAGGGCGCGCTTGAAAAAAGCCGCCTTTTTGTGTTAGAATAAGGTGGCTTGGGGCTGTAGCTTAGTGGAAAAGCACGTGCCTGTCACGCACGGGATCGAGGGTTCGAATCCCTTCAGCCCCGATTTCAAAGTAGATCGCCGGCCTGCCTCGCTAATACGCCATTGCGACGCGTGCACGTAGAGCACGGGAGCAAAAAGTATTTGTGTTCGAATCCGGTCCACCCCGCCAATCATTAGTTTTTGATATAATCTAACTATGAAGATCCAACTTTTATATATCTTGGATTGCCCTTGGTGTATAAAAACCAAAAAATTAATCAAAGAAAGCTTGAAAGAGCTTGGATCAAAATCTAAAGTAGAAGAAATTTTGATTGATTCAGATGAAAAAGCAAGGAAATATCATTTTGTTGGTTCGCCAACTATTAGAATTGATGGAAAAGATATTCAAGAAAAACTTAGTAAAGGCAAATGTTTGCCCTGTGAAGAACTCGCTGAACACACCAAAGGGACAACAGAATTTGTAAAACAAGAATGTAGTTGTGGATGTAGGATTTATTTCTATAAAGGCAGACAATATCCTTACCCACCAAAAGAAATGATCAAAGAGGTTATTAAAAAATTAACTTGATTAAAGAAGCCCAGTCTTTTTGTGTCGCCGACAACTCTCTCAACTGCACTAAAATAAACTTGGGATACTTAATCTCCACCGCCCACCTCAACTTCCTGAAGTCCGCCCCTAAAATAGAAAATGTTCCTACTGACATTGACTTAAAAATAAATTTTGATATTCTTGTACTAAGAGGTAAAAATGTCTTTTCGATTTACAATTTTAATCAAAAAAGAGAATAAATTTTATGTGGCCGAATGCTTAGAATTGGGCGTTGTTTCTCAAGGAAAATCTGTTGAAGAAGCAAAAAATAATCTCAAAGAAGCGGTGAAGCTTTATCTTGAAGATCAGCCAAAATCCATTTTTAAAAAATCATTAGTAAAGCCCATTCTAACTGTCATGGAGATTAAATATGGCAAAGCGGGCGATTTCCGGCAAAGATGTAATTAAAATTTTGGAAAAAGAATTCGGTTTCAAGGTAGTCCGACAAAGAGGAAGCCACGTTAAGTTAAATAAGCAAACCAAAGAGGGCAAAATAACAACCATTGTACCAGCTCACAAAGAGCTGGCTTTTGGTACAATATCCGGGATTTTGAAATTAGCTAAAGTTAAAGAAGAAGATTTTTGGGAGAGGGTTTAAGAAATCTAACCCATCTCAAGTCGTCCCCCACTTCGTCCTTCGGACTTCGCGGGGCAGGCAATAGATCATAAATCTAAATTTGTGGTATAATTAAAACATCAAAAAATAAAGGAGTAATATGAACAAACCATGGCTTATTGCCATTATTCCGGGCGCCATTGCTTTATTTGCGATTGTCTTGATTGTGGCGCTATTTTTAATCAAGATTTTATGGGGCTGGACTATTCCTGATCTTTTTCCGGGCGCGGTTTCGCAAGGACTTATTGCTTCGCAAATTTCCTGGTTTACCTTATTTAAAGTGGCGATCTTTTTGGGGGTTTTTGCCGGAATTGCCGGTGCCAGAAAACGACGTGATTAAATAGCTTGCTCTATCACGCAAAATCTGCTATATTTTAGCCAGAAAGTTTTTTAATATTTTTAATTTTGCCTGGGTAGCTCAGTGGCTCGTCTCGGCAAGGCCGAGCCGCAGCGAGGACTTGACGGACCAGTCTCGGTAGACCGAGCCTAGGTCTGACGGATAGAGCGTATGTATTATTTGTATATTATAAAA
>CAZFRP010000026.1:0-8976 GCA_964521415.1 uncultured Candidatus Saccharibacteria bacterium
TTTGATAATATCCGAATTTTATTATCTTTTACTTTAATTATTGCGGCCGCGGTCTCATCGCAACTAGTTTCGATGCCCAAAATCTTCATTAGTTATCCTTCCTATGATAAAATGGTAGCGTAGAAAGAGAAAAAATGGAAGCCATTTACATAGAAGAGCAAGATAAAAAAACGTGGAATGATTTCGTCAAAAAAAACGGTACTTTGCTGCAATCGTGGCAGTGGGGCGAGTTAAAAGAAAAATTTTCTTGGAAGCCGTACCGAATTTCCATAAAAAACGATCGCAAATGGATTTTGGCGGCGCAAATTTTATGCTATCCCCTGCCGCTTTCAAAAAGCTTTTTGTATGTTTCAGAAGGGCCAGTTTTTGCTGAAAATACTTCTGAGAGTGAAAAGTTCAAAGTCCTTGAAATTTTAATTGATGAAATAAAAAATATCACCCAAAAAGAAAAATCAATTTTTCTGCGCCTTGAGCCGTTTCTGGAAAAAGAAACAGATTTTGGGGAATACCTAAAAGAAAAATTATTAAAATTAAGTTTTATTGATGCATTCGAAGATTTACAGCCCCAATATCGGCTTTGGATTGACTTAGGAAAAAGCGAAGATGAGTTATTGGCACAAATGAAGCACAAGGGGAGATATAACATTAAGATTGCCCAAAAACATAATGTTAACATTATACAAACGAACGACGAAAAAATGTTAGACAAGTTTTATCAGTTATATTTGGAAACGGCAAAGCGTGATAACTTTTCGCCCCGGCCAAAAGATTACTTTGAAAATTTGCTTAAATTACTTGGCAAAGAAAATATTAGAATGTATTTTGCGATGTATAAAAATATTCCCATTTCCTCAATTTGGGTGACACAATTTGGAAAATATGCGGTCTATCTTTACGGTGCCACCTCATCAGAATATCGTGAGACAATGTCATCATACCTTATTCAATGGCAAGCCATAAAAGATGCCAAAAAAGGCGACAAAAAAATATATGATTTGGCGGCGATTGCTCCATCTAATGAGAAGCACAAATGGTCGGGCTTGCGGGATTTTAAAATGAAATTTGGCGGCAGGCAGGTAAATTTAATGGGCTGTGCTGATTTGGTTTATTCTAAATTCTGGTATAATCTGTTTAAAGTAGCGGAAAGGATGCGCAGAAATGAATAAAACAAAACGATTTCTTAAAAAGATATTACCACAAAGCTGGATACATTGGTCTCACAAAGCGCGGGCGGTCACGGCTTGTTTGTTATACCGGTTTCCGGGAAGGAGCATTAAGGTAATTGGTGTTACCGGAACAAACGGCAAAACCACCACCTGCCATTTTATTACGGCAATTTTGCAAGCCGCAGGTTTTAGAGTCGGCATGGCAACCACAATCAATTTTCAAATCGGCCGGAAAATATGGATAAACAAAGAAAAAATGACCACGGTATCCCCTTTCATTTTACAGAAATTACTACGCGAGATGGTGGATTCAAGATGCGATTATGCCGTAATTGAAACAACTTCTCATGCTGTTATTCAAAATCGCATCTGGGGAATTGATTATGATGTGGTGGCTTTTACCAATCTAACACACGAACACCTTGATTATCATAAAAATTTTGATGCCTACAAAGAAGCCAAGGGAAAACTTTTTGCCAGTTTAATTAGCTCAAAGAGAAAAGAGGATACCCTAAAGGCCTCAATTGTTAATCGCGACGATCCAAATTTTTCTTATTTTTCCGAATTTGAAGCCGATATAAAATTAAGCTACGGAATTTTAGGCGGCGACATCTCGGCCCAAAACATTTTTTATCTACCAGACAGGACTGATTTAATCATCACGACGCCAAAAGGAAAAGCCCTGATAAAACTAAAATTGTCCGGCCGGTTTAATATTCACAATGCGTTAGGTGCGGCCGCCGTGGCGATTTCCCAAGGCATTGATCTTAAAAATATTAAAAAGGGCTTAGAAAACGTTGCCGGAGTCCCGGGCCGGATGGAAAATATTGATGAAGGGCAAAACTTTATTGTTTTGATTGACTATGCTCATACGCCTGATGCCCTTCAGAAAATTTATGAGACCTTAATTTCCGTTAAAAAAGGGAGATTAATTCATGTTTTTGGCGCTTGCGGCGATCGCGACCGAACCAAAAGACCAATTATGGGAGCGCTTTCCGGCCGATACGCTGATTATGTCATTTTAACCAACGAAGATCCGTATTTTGAGGACCCGCAAAGAATTATTAACGAGCTGGGACGTGGCGTTCCTCGCGGCCGAGAGCGCGGCAAAGAAGGAAAAAAAGAAGGCATAAATTATTTTAAAATCCTAGACCGAAAAGAAGCGATAAAAAAGGCCTTTGGTTTGGCCAAAAAAGACGATATTGTTTTAATTACCGGAAAGGGCGCAGAGCAGGCAATGATATGCGGCGATGAAAAAATTCCTTGGGATGATAGAAAATTAGCCAGGAGTTTGCTCAATGAAAGATAAATTCGTTTTAATTGACGCCAGTGCGATTATCCACCGCGCCTTTCATGCTTTGCCGCCGCTTTCTACTAAAGACGGGCAACTGGTAAATGCGGTTTATGGTTTTTCTTCAATCCTACTCAAGATATTAAATGATATTAAACCAAAATATATTGCGGTGGCTTTTGATTCTAAAGAAAAAACTTTTCGTCACAAAGAATATAAAGAATACAAAGCCAAAAGAATTAAAAAAGGGCCGGAGCTCTATTCCCAATATCCTTATATTCGCCAAGTGCTTGAGGCCTTTTCTATCCCAATATACGAGGCCAAAGGATATGAAGCAGACGATGTGATCGCCACTATCGCGGCTAAATTAAAAAATAAAAAAGGGATAGAAGCCATTGTTGTTACCGGCGATCTTGATACATTGCAGCTGGTTGACAAAGATACTGAAGTTTATGCGATGCGAAAAGGGTTAAGCGATATTATAATCTATGACGAAAATAAAGTAAGGCAGCGCTTTGGCTTCTCGTCCAAATTTATGAATGACTACAAGGCGCTGGCTGGTGATGCCTCTGACAATATTCCGGGGGTTTCGGGCATTGGCGAAAAAGTTGCCAGTAGATTAATTAGCCAATACGGCGATCTAAATAATGTTTATAAAAATCTTACCAAAGAGCCAGAAAAAATTAGACAGAAATTAGAAAAAGGGCAAAAAGCAGCTGGCCTTAGCAAAAAATTATCAGTGCTCTGCCAGAAAACCCCGATTCATTTTAATATTAATGATACGATTACAGAAAGTTACGATCAAAACAAAGCCGCAAAGCTTTTTACCGAATTTGATTTTAAAAGTTTAATTAAGCGGCTACCGGGCTATACTAAAAATGCAAATCAAACATTAAATTTTGAGACCGAAAATAAAAAGCCAAAATCAAAATCAGAAGAAATTGATAATAAAGTGCAAGCAGTTTTGCGAGAAACGGAAAATACCGGAGTTTTAATTGATGTTCCTTATTTGTTAAAGTTATCAAAAAAAGTGGAAAAAGAAATTGCCAAACTAAAGCAGGAAATTTATCAAAAAACCGGTGGCGGATTTAATATTGACTCGCCAATTCAATTATCACAAATATTATTTACCCGGCTCACTCTGCCAATTTTAGGCCTTAAAAAAACTAAGACCGGCATTTCAACCGCCGCCTCTGAGCTTTCAAAGTTGCAGCACGCTCATCCTGTGATTGATAAAATTTTAAAATACCGCGAACTGGCGAAATTAAAAAATACTTATCTTGATACCTTGCCCAAGATGGTGGATGCAAAGTCGCGGCTGCATACCACCTACGCTCCTGATACGCAAACCGGACGCCTTTCGTCCAAAAATCCTAATTTGCAGAATATTCCCATAAGAACAGAACTTGGCAATGAAATTAGAAAGGCGTTTATTTCCGCCCCCGGTTTTGTTTTGCTTTCGGCTGATTATTCCCAAATTGAACTGAGAATTATCGCTCATCTATCAGGAGAGCCAAAATTAATCAAAGCGTTTTTACAAGGCGCTGATATTCATAGTGTTGTTTCAAAGGCGCTTTCGGTCTCAAGAAGAGTGGCAAAGATCATTAATTTCGGGGTTATTTATGGAATGTCGGCTCATGGATTGTCGCAGACCTTAAATATTCCCCGCGAAGAAGCCCAAAATTATATTGATAAATTTTTCGTTGAGTATCCGGTGCTTTCAAAATTTATTGCCGCCTGCATTGAAAAAGCCAGAACCGGCAGTTTAGAAACGATTTTTGGCCGCAAAAGAGATTTTATGGAAATTAATTCACCGATTTTTGGCATTAGAACTCAAGCAGAAAGAATGGCGATAAATTATCCTTGCCAGGGAAGCGGCGCCGATATCATTAAATTAGCCATGGTTAAAGTAAATCCAGAAATCAAGAAATTAGGCGCTAAATTAATTTTAACAGTGCACGATGAGCTGGTCTTTGAGACGCCCAAAAATAAATTAAGAGCAGCACAAAAAATTATTAAAGAAATTATGGAAAAGGTAGTGAAATTAAAAGTGCCGCTTATTATCAAAATCAGCATTGGCAAAAATTGGGGGCAAATGAAAGGACTGGCGTGATATAATGATAATCGGAGCAAGTTGGAGCAAATTGACGCAAATTGTCTAAGTTGTACAATTTACATCAAGCGAAGCGATCCGTACAACTTGCTCCAATTTAAACGCGACTGGAAGGAGCGATTTTGCCTGCATATCTTTTATATGGAGAAGATACTTTTTCATCCAGAAAAAAATTAGCCGAGATAAAGTCACGTTTTTTTGATAGTAATATGGGGGGAGTAAATATTACCAATTTAGATGGCAAGGAGATATCGCTTACTCAATTTAAACGGGCGGCTTTTTTGATCCCTTTTTTTAGCCCCAAACGATTAATTGTCGTAAGCAATCTTATTTTGCAAGGAAAAAAGGAAGAGGCGGAAAAAATTACCGCTACACTTTCAGAAATTCCCGCTTTTACGATTGCGATTTTTTACGAGGAAGGAAATATTGATTCTACCTCGGTTTTATACAAGAAGCTAAAAAAAGAGAGAAAGATTGAGAAATTTCCTCTTTTATCCCAAAGCCAGCTCATTGAATGGATAATCAAAAAGGTAGAAAAAGAAGGCGGCAAAATTGAAAATGCGGCCGCTTTTCGGCTGGCGGAAATTGCCGGATCTGATCTTTGGCGTATTTCGCTGGAAATAAATAAATTGGTTAATTTTAAAGACCAAGAGACGATTAAAAAAGAAGATGTAGATAGTATGGTCAAATCAGAAATTTCTCCCAACATCTTTAGCTTGGTTGATGCGGTGGCTCAAAAAAATGTTCAAGTGGCTTCAAAAATCCTTTCTGATCTAATATCGCAAGGCGAAAATGAAAGTTATCTTCTTTCAATGATTGCTTATCAATTTAGAAATTTATTAATCGTCAAAGATCTGCTTGAAACTAATCAGCCCCTGTCACTTTCTGGCTTACACGCCTTTGTTTTGTCAAAAACAAAATCACAAATTAGGAATTTTTCAAATCAGGATTTAAGGGAGATTTATGGCAAAATTTTAGAAACCGATATGAATATTAAAAGCGGAACCTTAAAGCCGCATCTGGCGCTTGATATATTGATTTCGGAGATCACCTCATGAAAAAAATCATCATCTTAATTTTTTTAATTTTGCTATTTGATTTACCCAAAGTCCAGGCCAAAACCAGTTTTTGGGGCGTATCTTTAAATGATATTTTTAAACTTGATATGGACGTAACCATAAACGAGCAGGGCGATGTTTATGTGATTAAAAAATTTATTCAAGAGGTGCCGACCTCAGAATTTACCTGGGCAGAAGATACTACGGCCAGAAAAATTAAAATACAGCAAAATGGCCAAGTAATATCACCCAAAAAATATGAAATTAGTAAAGAAAATGATCGGCAAACCATCAAGGTAAAGGCAGAGAGTGAAAGCGTAGATTGGACCGTAACTTATGAAGATCGTAAAGCCACCAGCATTGATAAAGCCACGAATTTTGACCGAATATATCTGGCGGCGGCTTTGGAATCAGGCGTTTATATCCATAATTTAAATATTGTTGTTCATTTACCCAAATCAATAAAAGAAGACGAAATTAATCAACGCACCTATGCCATCCACGGAGTGGGTGCTTATGATTTTTTGATGATTGACGATAAAACTCTCTCTTTTTCAGGCGAAAATCTTTCGCCAATGGCAATTTATACGATTTCTATTGAGGTGCCAAAGGGAACTTTTATCTTTTCTCTAAGTAAAAAAATGTCTCTCTTTTTTAAATTATCCGTATTTAATATTTGGCTTTTTGTGGCGATTATTTTACCATTTTTGGCTTTTTTGTTTTATCTATATATGCTTATTTCTACCAAAAGAGCGGCAGAGATTTTTTCATCAAAGTATCTTGAGAAACCCCCGGACGATCTTTCACCAGCCGTCGTCGGGCTGCTCTTGCGTCAGCAAATCTCTGACCGTGAAATCGCCGCCACCATTATTGATTTAGCCCAGCGCGGCTACATTGATATTGTCAAAAAACCAACCGAATATGTTTTGGGCAAAAGACAAGGGATTTCTCAACTTACTCCCTATGAAGCATACTTATATGACAAATTATTTACCGAAAAGGAGGTCAGAAAGATAAAACGGACCGGAACAGAGCTGGAAATAAGGGCCGCGCAACAGCTTTATAGCCCGAAAATTACTCATTTTTATGAAACAATTTATCAGGAGGCGCAAAGAAAAAATTATTTTGTCAAAAGTCCGGCAATGGTAATTTTAAGATACCGAACATATGGAATGATCTTTTTTATGCTGGCCATTCTTATCGCAGTGCTTTCAACTAAGTTAAGCTCCGGTCAGCCGTATGCGATTTTTGGCGCTCTCGGCCAGATTATCGCTTCCGCTTTGATCATCAAAACCGCTCCTTTTATGCCCAAAAGAACTAAAAAAGGCAGTAGAGAATTGCTTTCCTGGTTGGCTTTTTCTCGTTTTTTGTCTGATGAAAAATCGCTTCGCGCCACCGTGATTGAAGACCGCCTTTTTGAAAAATATTTGCCTTATGCAGTGGCGCTCGGAAAAGAGATTGACTGGTGCAAACGGTTTTCTGAGGTTTGGTATGTCCCCCCGCCTTGGTATACTGCCGATGAAAACATTACCTTAGAAGGTTTTGCCGGAAGCTTACTTTTCATTACTGGTTCTTTAAGCAGGACTTTACATGATTTGCGCGAGCCGAATTTATAATAAAATCAAGTTGACAAAAAAAAATTATTGTAGGATATTAAAATAAAGGGGTTAGTGTGAGAATTAAAGCCGCTTTACTGGTAATTTTAACCACATTTTTAGTCCTAATTTTAGGTTTAATTTGGCAGATAAACGATATTCAAAGAGGGCGGGCGGATGAGAATCAGTTGGGAAAAGAACAAACCATTCAGCCAAGCTTTGTTGACAATGATAGCGTCTTCCTTTCTTTGATTGACGAGGTTGATAAAGTTAAAATTGGCGAGACGATCAATTACACCATTTCGTATCAGGCAAAAAAAGATTTACAAAAAGTGCGCATTGTTGGCTCTTTGGGCGAAACTAATCAAAATATCTACCCGTCTTTTTCTTGGAATATAGACGATCTTAAAGCAGGAACTGTTGGCTCTTTTACGGTTCCAGTGACACTGAAAGCAGGCAACAGCAATTTGGCGGTCTCAAGGATTACCTTATCCACCATCCAAAAATCTTCATTTTTGCAAAGAGAAAAACGAGATATTATCGGAACGTGTGATGATATTAATCAAATCGCGGAATAATTAGTTGGCGTTACCGTTGACCACTGGGAAAAAGGATAAACAATAAAGATTGCTCTGCCGATAAAATTTTTTTTGGGACAAGTTCCCCAGATGCGAGAGTCATTGGAATTGTCCCGATTGTCTCCGAGAACAAAATATTCATTATTCCTTAGTGTTTCTTCCATATCGGGCTCAGTATTTATATCGTAAGGCAAATACTCTTCTTTTAGGATGGTATCATTGATGTAGACCTTGCCATTTGAAATTTTAATTTTTTCTCCGGGCAAGCCAATCACTCTTTTAATATATTTTTGTTCTTCTCGGCCAGGAAATTTTAAAAGCACCGCGTCCCCTCTTTCTGGGGTTTTATTTAGATAAGCAATTCGATTTACCAAAACATACTCCTTATCAATAAAATTTGGTTCCATTGAGGCGCCTTCAAGGGCAAAAATGGTCATCACAAAATAATGAATAAAAAGTCCAATAACCAGTAGGATTAAGGCGACTTTTCCTAAATCGTATACCCAGCTTAAAATCGAAAATTCTTTCATTATTAAATTTATTTAATAACAAGGTTCTGACAAGGTCAGGTTCTTATTTTTGAATTTATGATTCTATATTTTAGTTTAACAAGTTTAGTTAAATTTTACCATTGGGGTTGTATCAGAGTTATTTCCTATAAAATTCTTCTCTGTTCAAACCTGATTGCCGTACTATTGCTTGTATAGTTCCGATTGGCAAATCACCGGGATGTATTGGAACAGAAGTTAAAAATTGTTTTTTGTTTTTTTGTTTTGAATAATAGCGATGGCTACCCTTTTGATGTAAAAAAACAAAGCCATTCTTTTCCAGCCGTTTAATAATCTTTTTGGCTGGTTCTGGCTTTATTTTGAAACTCATTTTTCCTTAGGTTGGGGATTATGCTACGCAAGGATTTTGAACTTGTCTAACAAAAACCTGACTATCAATGGCGGGAATTTGCTCTTTGGCTGATTCGACTTGATGAATTGAATGCAAATATGCCTCAAGTTCAACAAGAATTTTCCAATATTTTTTGGGGGCAGGATGATTTAACAATTGCTCGGACAAATCTTTCTTACATACTGCTTCAACATAACCAAAAGCTGCCTCAACCAAACTTTTTTTCAATCTCTCCATATTTTCGGATTGTTCTACAATATCTAAATCAAGACAAA
>CAZFRP010000027.1:0-8884 GCA_964521415.1 uncultured Candidatus Saccharibacteria bacterium
AAACGGAAATTGTGGCCTTGTCGTTTCCATTTGGCCGAATGTATGTTTTATCTGACTTAATGTAAGAGCCAGAGGCAGAAGGTGTGGCAGGCGTAACCACAATTTTTGCCTGACCTTGGGCATCAGAAGATTTATCTTTGGTGTTGATGGTTTGCTCACCAGCCGTTTTCAAGACAATATCCTGTGAATAGTTTCCTTGATCTTTGGCAGTAAAAAAATGTTTTGACTCTTCAAATTCTGCTTGTCCATCAGAAGAGGAAAAGATAATTTGATTATTATAATTTATTGCCAAATTGTTATGAATATCATAAAGGGTTACAGAGATACTAAAAGGCGAACCGGCTGTAGTAGTCGTTGTGTTACTCTTTAAAACGATTTTAGCTAACTGAGGAGCGAGATCGATGCCAAAATCGCGTTTAGATTCTGCATTACCTCCGTAGGTGACCCAAGTAGAATAATTTCCGGCAGAATCCTTTACTCTTGCTTGCCAGTGATATTCTTTAAGGTCGTGTAAATTGGAAATTGTAAACGATGTCGTGACTGGACTTCCTGTATAAGAAATAGCGTCGCCGCAAGTATCCTCGGTATTCGTAAAAGCAGTCTCTAAAAGCTGTTTTTCGACGCAAAGGTAAAGGGTATCTTCAGGATTTAGATCGGAAACGGAAGCGACAAATTTAACTTGAGTTTCAGTAGTCCATCCGCCAAGGGGAATAACAGCATTATTAGTTTTCTTTTGGGTAAGTGCATTTGGCGCAACCGGCGGCAGTTGGCAGAAGCTTCCGCTTGAAAAAAACCAGTTAATATTATTTCCGTCATCAGAAGAATAGGTTGCGCAAAAAGGAGTGCCGATATTAGTCGAGCGCGAAATATGGACATAAGAAACATTGGCATTTATTGGATTAATTGTCCAATTATTACTATTTGTGGAGAATAAGCTTATAAATTGTATTGAGGATCCGGTAATAGTTAAAGTACCGGAAACGGTTTGAATAGAATTTCCAGTAAATTGAAGCATGCGGTAGCCTTTGCCAGACGATACAGGGGCAGTAAAATTGTAAAAGGTGGTATTGCCGCTGATAACCTGCGTACTGTAAGGGTTACCGGTAAAGTGTACTGTACCGGTGCCGGCTACAAAATTACCGTAATTTGACCAGTTGCCCATAGTGTAAATATTGCCGGATGTAGTCGAAAGCGTGCCCTCGCTTCCTATAGAAATACTGCTAGCAGGCCCTGCGCCTATATAATCACTTGAATTATTCATCTTCAAGCTGCCTTTTGTAATTGTTAGATTATGAGCTACTTCCATGCCTCCCACAAGAGTCCATTCTCCTCCAGCACCATTGATGGTAACATTATAAAAATTTTTATATATCAGAGGTTGAATAGTTTTTCCGCTTGAAGTATCAGAAAACAGGACAGTGCTGTTTCCGGGTGTAAAAATACCGCCTTGATTAATCCAACTGCCCCTAATCATAATAGTAGGGCTTGTTAACCCCACAAGTGTTAAATTGGTATGACCCCCGATTGTTAAATCCCCGGTTATTGAAAGAGCTGAATAGGCAACTGGCAATGAATAGACGGTATAAGCTGTCGGAGCCAAGGTTAAGTTGTTGTATTGAATAAGCATAGTGGCAATAGTAGTGGCAGCTCCCGTGCCCTTATAAACTACGGTAGAATTAGTGGTAAAAAATCCCCCGGCTGCGTTCAAAGGAGTGCCAGCGCCGGTAAGAGTAAAAATATCATCGGAAATATCCAAAACATCCGAAGAATTTAAAGAAGTACAAGTTGGTTTACCCGAGGTTACAACATGGACTATTTCTTCTCCGCCTCCACTGGTAACAACTGCTCCAATATCTTGTCCGGAAACTGTTTGGTCTTCCCAAATCAAAACAGATCCACCCCAGTCAAAAGTAACCTGACCCCCTTTGGTAAATGTTGTGCCATTTGATAAAGAAAAATTGCCAGAATAATATTGAGCTAAACCATTTGCGTCAAAAGTGCCATTGGTTTGAGAAAAATATCCATCAACATCCAAATCATTATTGGTTAATTGTAATGTTCCGCTTCCGGAATGGATAAGGTTTTTAAAAAATTTACCAACCCCCGTACCTCCGGATCTTAAAGTTTGAGTACCCGGGCTTGCTTTAGAAAATTCTATTGTACTTGTGCCGGCCGTGAATGTCCCACCTGTATTGCTCCAGTTGCCAGCTAGATCGATTATTGAACTGCCTGCTGTCAAAGTGCCGGTTGCCGCAATTGTTATTCCTCCCGAATCAATACTTAAATCGTGATTATTTGTGGTTAGCGATCCGTTACTGATATTTAATGATAATACTGTGCCGGAATTACTCATTGTGATTGCATGGCCAGATTGAATTGTGACATCATCACTTTCGGTGGGTACTTGGCCGCAACTCCAAGTGCCAACTGTATTCCAATCACCTGAAGCATTAGAATTACAAGCTGCCGCCTTAACTGGCTGATAAGGAGCGCCGATACTTGCAAATATTGCCGCAACAAAAATAATAATGCAATAAATACTTAGAACTCCCCAGTGGATTTTGGAAACATACGGATTTAGATGCCATTTGTAGTACCAGCGAGAACGAGAGCGCAGATAATTGTGAAGCGGCGAAAGCTGCGGGATTGTCGTACGAGTAGAACTGGTAATGGTAATAATTTTTTCATCAAGATGTTCAACAATACGGAGATACTTTTCCTTTTTGTGTGATAATTTTTTTAATTCCTTTTTATCTTCTTCTAATAAAAAATCCCGATCAATCGAGCTTTCGTAGTTTTTACTTTTTCGTTTTAAGTTTTTACTTTTTATTATTCCCCTCGCATTACGATTAAATATTTTTTATACCAAAACAAACAATGTTGGTTAATAAAACCCATTGCTTCATAAAACAATTATAAAACAAAAAGCCCCAATGACAAAATCCAAATTCCAAATGAAATCCAAAATCTTAATTATTAAACACGTTTCGATATTTAATTATTTGACATTCATTTGACATTTGAGCTTTGGAATTGAGATTTAAAATCATAGGGAACGCCTTAGGTATTTTGATTTTATCACCGATTTGATTTAAGATGAATCTGGAGGCATTATGCTTTACGATGTTGTTATTATTGGTCAGGGACCGGCCGGGCTTTCGGCGGCTATATATGGAGCAAGGTATAATTTGAAAACCTTAGTTTTAGGTTCAATACTCGCTGGCAATATGGGTGAGGCGTGGAAAGTGGAGAATTACCCTGGCTTTGAAAAAATATCTGGTTTAGAGCTGGCCGATAAAATGAAAAAGCAGGCCGAAAAATTAGGCGCAGAAATTAAAAACGAAGAAATTGTGAAAATTAAAAAGGAAAAAGGAAAAAGGAAAAACGACAATCAAAAATTTATAATTATAACCAGGAATAACAAAACTTATCAATCCCGCTCACTTATTTTAGCTTCTGGTACCCAACACCGAAAATTAAATGTTAAAGGCGAGGAAAAATTTCATGGCAAGGGAGTAGCTTATTGTGCCACTTGCGATGGCGCCTTTTTTAAAAATAAAAAAGCGGCGGTTGTTGGTGGCGGCGATAGTGCCATAAAAAGCGTTTTGCTTTTATCAAAATATGCCAGCAAAGTTTATCTTTTAGTTCGCGGGGACAAATTAACCGGCGAACCGCAAAATCGCAAAACAATATCAGGAAACCCAAAAATTGAAATAATTTATAAGGTATCAGTTTCGGAAATTTTAGGGGAGGAAAAAGTTTCTTGGGTTTTACTTTCTTCCGGCAAAAAACTTGAAACTGATGGAATTTTTATTGAAATTGGCGCCGTGCCTGCATCAGCTCTTACTTCCGAGTTAAAAGTAAAGACAGATAACAAAGGATTTATTGTGGTGGATACTTATGGTAAAACCAGTGCGCCGTTTATTTATGCAGCCGGCGATATTACCAATACCTATTCTTCTTTTAAACAAATTTTAATTGCTGCCTCCCAGGGAGCGGTTGCGGCCCACAGCGCCTACGAAGATTTAACCAAAAAACCTTGAAACTTTTTCATCCTTTTGTTATAATCTAAAATTAGAATGAAAAAGTCACAGCTTACATTTGCAGTTTTGCGTCTTCCCCTTGATTTAGTTACACTTTTTACTGCATTTTATCTTGCTTATTTTTTACGTGGAAGCGTAGAAATTCCTCAAACCACGGTTTATATGTGGCCAATTACCCAATATGCGAAATTTATTTTGGCTCTCCTGCCGGTTTTTATTTTGGTTTTTGCCCTTGAGGGACTTTATGATATAAAGAGTCAAAAAAGAGGGCTGAAGTTTATAAGTTCAATATTTTTGGGCGTGTCAGCGGGGATGGCTATTATGGTACTCTGGATATTCTTTAGCCGTTTTTTGTTCTTTTCGCGACTAATTGTCGTTTATGCGTGGATTTTTGGCATTATATTTGTGGCTATTGGCAGATTATTATTAAATTATTTGCAGCGCTTTTTGTATAAAAAAGGCATTGGCCTAAAAAGAGTGTTAGTTATTGGCGATGGCGGACAGGGTAAAAAAATTACCAATTTAATAAAAGGCAATCCTTCACTTGGTTTTAAATTAATAAAAGAAGTTGACCGAAACGCGATTTTGAAATTAAATCAGATAAAAAATCGCCATCCCTTTGAGGAAATAATCTTAGCCGATCCCAATTTGCCGGAAAAAGAAGCTTTCAAAGTGCTTGAATTTTGCGAAGAACATAATCTTGAATTTATGATGACGCCGAATATTTTTCGTTCCAAGACCACTAATGTTGAAATTGGGGCAATCTCATCTTACCCGATGATTGAATTTAAAAAAACGCCCCTTGATAATTGGGGCAAGGTGGCAAAAAGATTTTTTGATATTATTTTTTCTTTTATCGGTCTTTTAATTTTAATGCCTCTTTTTCTGATTGTGGCTGTAATCACTAAATTAGATTCAAAAGGTCCAATCTTTTTTAAACACCAAAGAACTGGCGCAGACAAGAAAACTTTTTATTTAATTAAATTTCGTTCAATGGTAGAAAACGCGGTTTCAATGTACAAAAATTTGGCCAAAAAAGAAGAAAAAAGTGTTTTTATGCCCAAAATTAAGCACGATCCGCGCATTACCAATTTTGGTCGTTTTTTGCGTGCCACTTGCATAGACGAATTGCCCCAACTTTTTAATGTGCTACTCGGGCAGATGTCATTGGTAGGTCCAAGGCCCTTAACTCCAGAAGAATTTAAAAAAGTAGAGGCCAGTGAAAAAAAATATTGTTTTACCACCTACATTAAGCCCGGTATGACTGGACTTTGGCAGGTATCAGGTAGAATCGAACTTAATGATACCGAGCGTTCATCTCTAGATATCTATTATGTGGAAAATTGGTCGCCGATTTTGGATTTTTGGATAATTTTAAAAACTCCCCTTGTTTTGCTTAAGAACCGAGGAATCTACTAAAAAAATTTGAGAATTGAGATAGAGATTTGAGAATGAAAAAAAATTTGCGAAATTTAAAGATTGCGCTCGTGCACGATTGGCTGACAACACCTGGTGGCGCGGAGCGCGTTTTATTATCTTTACATGAACTTTTTCCTAATGCGCCGATTTATACGACGATTTTTAATCAGAAAAATTTTCCTCAATTTAACAAGGCAAAAATTTACACCTCATATTTGAATTATTTTCCAGGTGCCAAAAATCATCATCAAATTCTAATCCCTTTAATGCCTCGCGCGATTGAAAGCTTTGATTTGAAAAATTACGATTTAATAATTTCCGACTCACATGCCGTTGCCAAAGGAGCAATAAAAAATAAAAACGCCACCCACATTTGCTATTGTCATACACCGCTACGTTATGTTTGGTATCCGGAAATTGATCCGCGTGCAAACTCTTCCTTTCTGCGACGCGCTGTGGCTTCTTGTTTAAAGAAATGGGACCTTGCTTCCACCTCGCGGGTGAATTATTTCATTGCTAACTCAAATTACACAAAACAGCGTATTTTTAATATCTATCATCAAGATGCCAAGGTAATCTATCCGCCGATTGACATCGCAAAATGGCAGCCGCAATCTGGACGTTCCAACTATTTTCTTTATGTAGGGCGTTTGGTTTCTTACAAAAAACCAGAACTTGTGGTTCTGGCTTTTAATAAATTGGGTTTGTTGCTTAAAGTAATTGGCGAAGGCCCAGAACTTAAAAAATTAAAATTACTTGCCAAGCCAAATATTGAATTTTTGGGCAAAGTAAATGATATGATACTGAAAAAGATTTACGCAAAATGCACCGCCCTAATTTTCCCAACCATTGAAGATTTTGGCATTGTGCCCCTTGAAGTGATGGCATCAGGTCGTCCGGTGATTGCCTATCGTAAAGGCGGAGCAACTGAAACAATAATCCCGGGCGTAACTGGCGAGTTTTTTGAAAAACAGACCACTTTTGAACTTATGCAGGCAGTAAAGAATTTTCATCCAGACAAATATGATCGTCAGATAATCAGAAAGCAGGCCGAAAAATTTGACCAAGGTATTTTCAAAAAGAAAATTTTAAGTTATATTAAAAGTGAATTGAAAATTGATAATTGAAAATTGATAATTTATCTTTTGGAGTGCATTTATGTTAAAAAAAGTTATTGGTTTTGTCGGAATCTCGGCTTTATTTTTAGTAGGATGTGTTTATCTTTTTTATTTTTACCTTCCTTCTGCAAGCGAACCAGAGGGTTTATCAATTGAAGTAAAAACAAAGGCCGAAGTAAAAGAAGAATTGGGATTTGTCCCGGTTGTCTCGCCGCTCTCAACGGTTTTTCTTCCGGAGGATTCAGATATTTACGAAATTGAAAGCGAGCGCGAGGCAGAACAAAAAAGTTTACAAGCCAGTTTTGATAGCCAGGCAGAGGCGGCAAGAAAAGCCAGAAAAACCAAAGCTTATAACAGGTATAGCGGCGCGCCAATCCCAGGTGACTGGCAGACGATGGCGCCAAAAGTAATTGAGATAAATTTATCTTCCCAAACATTATCATGTTGGGAAAATGGCAATAAATTAGATGAAAATCAAGTTTCTACAGGAAAAAGGGGAATGGATACACCGACTGGACTTTTTCATGTCAGAAATAAGATAGATATGGCTTATTCTCGCAAGTATCGACTTTATATGCCATATTGGATGGCATTTACAGCCGCTGGGCACGGAATTCATGAGTTGCCGGTATTTAAAAACGGCGCGCGAGAAGGAGCGGCACATTTGGGTAGAAAAGTTTCCCACGGTTGCGTTCGCCTTGGTATTGGCCCAGCTCAGACGGCCTATAATTGGGCAGAGGTTGGAACGCCGGTTGTAATACACAACTGACAAAAAAATTTTTAATTTTTAATTCTAAATTTTTATTAAATTTTTCAATGCCTTAATTATTTTGAAAATTGTTTTATTGGAGTTTAATTAAAAATTGTAAATTGATAATTTGAAATTAAGTATTTCGAATTTGTATTAAGCATTAAATTACAGTATAATTAAGTTAAAAGGATAAAAAATGTCAGATAAAGTTAAGGATACCTATACAGCCGAGTCAATTACGGTTTTGTCGGGTTTAGAGCCGGTCCTAAAGCGGCCAGCGATGTACATTGGCGATACTGGAGTAAAAGGATTTCATCATTTGCTTTGGGAGTGCTTGGATAATGCGACCGACGAGGCATTAGGCGGTTTTTGTGATGAGATTGAAATTGAAATAATTGATGACGGCATTGCTTCAGTGACAGATAATGGCCGAGGAATTCCGGTTGATATTCATCCAAAAACGAAAAAATCGGCCTTAGAAACCGTCATGACTACTCTTCATGCCGGCGGAAAATTTCAGAAAGGGGTTTATAAAGTATCCGGCGGACTACATGGCGTTGGTGTTTCGGTAGTTTGTGCGCTTTCAAAATATATGAAGGCTGAGGTTTATCGTGATGGAAAAATTTACGCCCAAGAATATTCTCATGGCAAGCCAAAAAGCGATGTTAAAATAATTGGCGAAACCTCAAAAATTGGGACCAAGGTTACTTTCGAGCCCGCAAAATCCGTCTTTAAAGATCAAAATGGCGGTATTACTTTTGATTTAAAGGTAATCTTAGAGCACGTGCGCCAGCAGGCCTATCTGACTAAAAAAACCAAATATAAAATTATTGACCATCGGGTAAATTTTGAGTACACTTTTTATTTTGAGGGCGGAGTTTTATCTTATGTTAAGCATTTAAATAAAAATAAAAATGTCCTAAACGAGCCGCCGATTTATATTGAAAAACAGATGAATGATACTTTAATTGAAACGGCGATTTTATATTCTGATGATTTTAACGAACGAATTTTTGCTTTTGCCAATAATATTTATACGGCTGAAGGCGGTATGCACGTCACTGGCTTTCGTGGCGCTTTAACCCGGGCAATAAATGATTATGCCCGTAAGCAAAAAATCTTAAAAGAGAATCAACCAAATTTAACCGGTGAGGATGTCAGGGAAGGATTATCGGCCATTATTTCTGTCAAACTTTCTGAGCCGCAATTTGAAGGCCAAACCAAGGCAAAATTAGGAAATCCAGAGATTAAAACCTTTGCTGAACAAGCACTTTATGAAGGCCTTTCACGCTATTTTGGCGAGAATCCTGCCTCGGCTAAAAAAACCGTGGAAAAATGTTTTCTTTCTGCCTCTGCGCGTCTTGCTGCCAGAGCCGCCAGAGAAACTGTGCTTAAAAAGGGCTTGCTTGAAGGTACAACTTTGCCGGGAAAATTAGCCGACTGTTCAGAACGCGATCCCAAAAAATCCGAAATTTTTATCGTGGAGGGCGAAAGCGCCGGGGGCTGTTTTTCGGCCGATACCGGGAGCGCGGTTCAGAAATTCGGTTTTCCCG
>CAZFRP010000028.1:0-7374 GCA_964521415.1 uncultured Candidatus Saccharibacteria bacterium
TGATAAACTTTACGCTGGCGGTTTTTGATGCGAATCCAATGACCTTTGACATAGCCGGTTTTTTCTAGTTCTTTTAGAGTAGGGTAAATTGTTCCTTGAGATGGTTTACAAAGTCCATTTGAGATGATCGTTAGTACAGATTGCAGTCCATAACCGTGAATTTCTCTTTCATCTAAACTTTTTAATAAAAAAAACTTTAGCAGTGATTGATTAATAAGGAGTTTCCAGTACTTTGGATTTTCTAAATCCATTTGTACCTCTTAGTTTAATACTATGGCAGCATATAAATTAAGTCAAGTTTTAATTTTCTAATTTACCATCTTTTAGTTTAAAGATCATTTTTGCTTGACTGGCGATACCGACATCATGAGTTACGGCGATAATGGTGGTGTT
This sequence comes from uncultured Candidatus Saccharibacteria bacterium, assembly GCA_964521415.1. Taxonomy (GTDB): domain Bacteria; phylum Patescibacteriota; class UBA1384; order JAPLVJ01; family JAPLVJ01; genus CAZFRP01. The sequence continues at coordinate 394 of CAZFRP010000028.1, forward strand.
TTCTGATTTGGCTAAATTTTTAAGTAAATCAATGATTATTTTTCCGGTGGCACTGTCCAAATTGCCAGTTGGTTCATCAGCTAAAATTAATTTTGGTTTGTTGGCAAGCGCTCTGGCAATCGCCACTCGCTGTTGCTCGCCACCAGAAAGTCGCGCTGGTTTTCGTAGGGCTTTTTGTTTATCAAAGCCAACTGACAAAAGTAATTGTTTGGCGCGTTTTTTACGTTCTGAAACTTTGATTCCGGCAAATTTCAATACCATCAACATCACCTGGTAACATCCGGTCAAGAATAATTAAATCATAATTTATGGTGAGAGCTTGTCCCAGGCCATCTTGGCCATCATAAGAAACATCAACTGCGTATGATTCCTGCTCTAAGCCCTTTTTAATGGCGTTGGCGATTTTATGGTCATCTTCAATTACCAAAATTCTCATATTATGTATTTTATATCAAGATAACCTGAGAAGCAACTGAAAAAAGCCCTAAGTAATCAGTAAGCCAGGTTCTGTTTTGACCATTATCTATCTAAGCGTTGGGACCTGAAGTCATCTTGGCGAGCCACCAAATTGATGATAAAAGGTCTACCCAACTTGCATCAGAAAGGGTTTGGAGTCCTAGCAAGTCACCTTGCCAAGCCGCGCGCTCTTACCGCACGATTTCACCCTTACCCAGAGGCGTAAACGCCGGAGGGCGGTATATTTCTGTTCCACTTTCCCTAACCTTGCGATCGGTCGGCTTACACCGACTTTCCTGCTCTGCGATGCCTGGACTTTCCTCTCCGCCAAAGGCGGGGCAATGGTCTTGATTACTTAAGGCGCCATTATTATATCAAAAATAGCTTGTTTTGTAAAGGGATTTTGAGTATAATAATTTTATATTGGGGAGTGGTGTAGCGGTAACACGTTTGGTTTTGGACCAAAAGACCCTAGGTTCGAATCCTAGCTCCCCAGGAAGCGAAGGTTCGCTATTGCGAAACAATCCCCAAACGCTTTGAAAAATTTTGTATAGTTTATAGTTTAGGTTGTTTAATAATTTCAACATAATTTTTCTTAACTGCTTTAGTGATGAAGAAAATAATTTTAACAAAAAAATGAGTGAAAATAAAAATCCAATAAAAAAACGACTTTTGGAAGTTAATAAAGTATATCAGGGCGATTGCTTGAAGTTGATTAAGGAAATACAGGATGAGTCCATTGATTTGATAGTATGCGATGGCCCTTATGGAATTACTGGTAATAAGTGGGACAAGGTTCCTAATATTCAACAATACAATCGAAATCTGATTAGACTATTCTCTAGAGCTTTAAAAAACGGTGGTTCTTTATACCTATTTGGTAAACAGGATTGTCTCGATTTCATTGACTATAGACCTTACCTTAATTTAAATGCGAAAATTATTTGGTATCAGCCAAGTAGACTGGCTCAGGGACGAATAAATTACACAAATAATTATGATATTATTGCCTATTTTACAAAAGGAAGGCCAAAAACCTTTAATTTAGATCGGATTCGCGTTCCTCAATTAGTTGAACTGGAACACAGGAAGCGATGCGAGAATGTACCTTCTGTGATCAATGGTAAGTTTGGAAAAACAAAATTTAATGGCAATGGCAAAAACCCAGGTGATGTATGGGGAGATATTAAACAATTAACTTACAAGTCACGAGAACTAATTAATAAAGAACTGTTGCATACAATACAGAAACCAATAAAGCTAATAGAGCGTATCGTTAAAGCCAGTTCCAATAAGGGCGATTTGGTGTTAGACCCTTTCACCGGTACTGGCACAACTTTTGTTGTATGTGCAGAACAAAATCGTAATTTTATCGGTTTTGAAATAAATCCGGATTTTATTAGTATATGCAAAAAAAGAATACAAGAAACCAAGTTAAAACAAAAGAATAAATTATTCTAAAGGAGAAAAATGATTCAAAGAGTTATTTCAAAAATTGTTGACCTTGTCATTAAAGCCCAAAAACTAGCATCGAGTATTGGAATCTCAAATATCTTACAACCAGGATTAGTAAAAGAGATGATTATTTCGGAAATTTTGGGTCATGAGATTATTACCTCAAAAAGAGATGCTGACGCACACGATAAGAATAACCATAATATCAAATATGAGTATCTATCTTGTTATGAGGACGGGACTGGACAACTAGATAGAATGTTTAAAAGCCCGGCAGAAAAACGGACTGAATCTTTATATCGTATCACCCGCAATAAAATGATCTATCTGGCAATTTTTTATAAGAAAAAACCATTACAAGTTAAGATTATCTATGAAATTAAACCCGAAGTTTTACCAAAGGAAACAGAGAAACAATTAAATAGAAGTAGTAATAAGATATCTCACGTTGGGTTTTCAGAATCTTGGGCCAAGAAAAATGGTAGAATTGTATTTCGAGGATAAGATTTAATTGTGCTTAATACCTCAAGTCCAATCGTCATCAACTGATAACTGCCTCATCTGCGGTATCATAATTTCAGGGAATTTAAACACTTCCGCATAGTCCATAATTCTTAACTTGGAAAGGAAGGGCAGTTTTTTAAATTATCAAATTAAACAAATATCCAGTAAGTATAATTCCTACCCCGACTGTAGCGGCAAATATAAGAATAAGTTTAGTTTTCATCACTTTTTTTAGAATCATAAATTCAGGTAGAGACAAACCAGTAACCGCCATCATAAAAGCTAAAACAGTTCCCATAGAGACACCTTTTTCTGTTAACACGCTAATAAGAGGAACTATGCCCGCAGCATTTGAGTAAAGAGGTATACCGATTAATGTTGCAAGCGGTACGGCATACCATCTTCCGCTACCAGCATATTGAGCCAGAAAATCAGTTGGTACATATCCATGAATCCAGGCCCCGATTCCAATACCAATTAAAATAAATATCCAAACTTTTTTAATAATATCGAGAGTATAAAATTTGGCATAATTTATTTTTGCTTGCCAGCTTGTTTTTTGTACCAATGCGGAATGTGATTCCTTATTTTTATAGACAAAATCTTCCACTAATTTTTCGACTTTTAATTTGCCAATAATGATGCCCGATATAATTGCAATAATAAGTCCACTGACAACATAAATTAAGGCGATTTTCCAGCCGAACATCCCAAAAAGCAATATCAGTGCCACCTCATTTATCATTGGGGACGCAACCAAGAACGAAAAAGTTACTCCAAGAGGAATCCCGGCTTCAATAAATCCCAAAAATAAAGGGATGGCACTGCAGGTGCAAAAAGGAGTAATAATACCAAACATCGCCGCCAAGATGTTGCCATAAAATTGTTTTTTCTTTGATAAAATTTCTCTAACTTTTTCTTGAGGAATAAATGACCTGATTATGGAAACGACAAATATTATCACAAAAAGCAAAAGAAATATTTTAATCGTGTCGTAAATAAAAAATATCACCGCCTCTGATAAAAGGGTTTCTGGTTTGATAGAAAAAATATTAAAGGTTAGCCATTTAGCAAAAGATTCAAGCATATTAACCTTTTTTACTTAAAGCATCTTTGATTTCTTTAACAGTCGGGATGTATTCTGAAAAAACTACCTTGTCGTTAATAATAACGGCCGGAAAATTTATAACCCCATATTTCATGATTTCTTCAACGTTAGTAGTCTTTTCAATTTTTGCTTCCATATCTAACTGCCTCAACGCTTCCGAGATATTTTTTATCAGTGATTGATAAATACCACAACATGCCCCGATCAGTTTAATTGTCATTTTTCTCTCCTTTATTATTTAAATACTGATTTAATATATCCAGATATTTTTCTAAAATTTTTGTGTTAAGCTCGTAATATACTTTTAGTCCCTCTTTTTTACTCGATAATATATTAAAATCCTTTAATATCTTGAGATGATGGGAAACAAGATTTTGAGGTAAATCTAAATGTTCATAAATTTCACAAACACATTTTCTGCCACTTCCGAGTAAGCAAATAATTTTCAAACGATTTTCTTCTGAAAGAACATTCAAGAACTCGGATAATTTTTTCAGCTCATTATTCATACACAATAACTATATCAATATATGTTGATATAGTCAATTAGATAACAACCGCCCCATTTTATTCGCGGTGCGGAAAGCATAGAAATCATTTAGAGTACTTTTTTGACAATTTTAATAATTTATGCTATAATATTTTTGTATTAGCGTATGCAATGATAAGCGTAGTCGAACTTTTTGCATAGTACAAAATGGTGTATTAAAATTAAACGGTGTGTCAAAATGGAAAATGGAACAATCAAACGATTAACCGATCGTGGATTTGGCTTTATTGCTCGTGAGGGAGAGGACAAAGATTTATTCTTTCACTCAAATGAACTTGAGGGCGTAGAGTTTAAAGATTTAAAAGAAGGCGACAAGGTAGAGTTTGAAGTCACAGAAAGCCCTAAAGGGCTAAACGCTACTAAAGTAAAGCGCGTCTAAAAATCAATTACGATCAAGCAAAAACCCCGGGCATTCCCAGGGTTTTTGTGATTAATAAATATGTTATACTATTGTTAGATAAAAATATAAAAATCTTTAATATTGATTACGGAGGTTTTGTGGAAACACCCCAAAATATTGTCCGGGCGATTGCCGGCGAGTCAATGGCGAGAAACAAATACACTTTCTTCGCTTCCCAAGCGAAAAAGGACGGCTACGAGCAGATTGCGGCAATTTTTCTGGAAACCGCGGACAATGAGAAAGAACATGCCAAACGACTTTTAAAATTGCTTGAAGATAATACAGAATCATCTTTAGAAAAATTTGATTTTTCGGTGGTCAAAGAAACTAAAGAAAATTTAGTAACCGCAGCAGCTGGCGAGAATTATGAACATACAAAAATGTATCCGGAGTTTGCGCGCACGGCCAAAGAAGAGGGTTTTGCAGAGGCCGCCAAAGTTTTTACCGAAATTTCCGAAGTTGAGGAAAAACACGAAGCCAGATATTTAAAATTAAAAGCCAATATAGAACGAGGCCGAGTTTTTGAGCGCGAAGAAGAGGTCTTGTGGAAATGCCGAAACTGCGGCTATATTCATCGTGGCAAAGAAGCGCCCAAAGAGTGTCCGGCTTGCGCTCATCCACAGTCATATTACGAAATTTTTTGCGAACCATACTAAATTATAAATATATTACTCTTTAGTAAATTTTGGTAGTATTTTAGCCCTGCCGGTTTTTTGTTATTTCGCAGGAAAAAACAAAAATGTAAATTTTTGTTATAATGTATTTACGAAAGAGTTGACAAAGCGTTAACTATGGCAAAGATAAAAAATAACAATTTACCAAATTTTGGATACGGTACAATTTGGGAAGACCCGATTATAGGTCACAGGGTGGGCTGTCTTGATATTTCAAAAAAAGAAGATATCGATAAATTGATGCGGGGTGATAAAGCAATTCTTGCTGTTCAAGATCCCCCATATAATATTGATATAAACGATGAATTTGGGAATCTACCTCTTGACCAATATATAAATTGGAGTGAAAAATGGGTTGATCATACTTTGGATATTCTTGATAAAAATTCATCACTTTATATCTGGTTAGGCGCAGATTTTAGAAATGGGCTTCAACCATTACCAGATTTTATACTGATGATGAGAAACAAGCCTTTAAAGATTAGAAATTTTATTACAATGAGAAATCAAAGAGGATACGGAACGCAAAAAAACTGGATGGCGGTTAGACAAGAATTACTTTATTATATTAAGGGAGAGCCGATTTTTAATATTCAGGCCGAATATACAGATATACCTAAAAAAACCAAAGGATATTATAAAAAAGTAAATGGAAAAGTAACAGAAAATTTTGAGCGTAGTAAATCCTTAACTATCAGGGCGGGGAATGTTTGGCATGATATACAACAGGTTTTTTATTTAATGCACGAAAATATAGAGGGCTGTTTTGCTCAAAAACCACTTAAATCAGCTAAAAGAATTATCGAAGCGAGTAGCAATCCAAAAAATCTTATTATTGATTTCTTTGGCCATTCCGGTTCTACATTATTACAGGCAGAATTGAGCAAAAGAAAATGCTATACAATGGACATAAACCCGAATTATTGTAAAATAATGGTTGCACGACTACTTCATTACCGACGTACCGGAAAAACTGGTTGGGGCAGAACCAAGATTTTAAAAGATGAGCAAATTTTAGTAAATGATAAACAATTATTAGGATCGCCAACCTCATTAGATCTGGTTTAAAAACTATGAACAAAAAGAAATTAGATAAAAAACTTGATGTGTGGATTAAAGAACTACCACAAGAAGATAGAAAGTCGTTATTGGCGTGTTTAAGCGGCTTAAAATCCATTTATCCATTCAACGAATACGAATATCGAATACGAATATCGCCTTATGTATTTATTGGATAAGCAAATTATTACTTTTCAAGAATATGAGAATTTAAGAGATGCCTATGTTAATGCTAATCCCTACTTGAATCTTTACAATATTTCACCGCGCGTGTTCGGCGAAATTTGGGCACAGAAACATTTAATAGATATTGATTCCAGATTCAAGAAGCCAACAAAAAAGATTGATAAAAACTATTCAGGCGATTATGATCTTTATCTAAAAAACGGAAATAAGATAATAAAAGTTGAAGTTAAGGCATCACGGGCAATCAATACCGAAATACGTGGCGGTTTAGAAACGAAAGCACTGGGCTTTGAATCTAATGAACCGTACTGGATGAATTTCCAACAGTTAAAGTTGGATATTGCCGACATTTTTGTTTTTATTGGGGTTTGGGTAGATAAAATGAGTTATTGGGTTTTGACAAATAAAGAAGTGAAACAACATCCCATACGTAGCCATCAACATCGCGGCGGGATTGAGTATCAGATTGGTATCACGGATAAAAATATAGACAAATTTAAAAAATTCCTAGTCAAACCGAATCGTCTTGCAAATGTTATAAAATCAAAAATCAAATAGATAACCAATGCGTTCCCAAAGCTACTACGAA
>CAZFRP010000028.1:7474-8843 GCA_964521415.1 uncultured Candidatus Saccharibacteria bacterium
AATTTGATTTAGGATATTATTTTATGCTAAGATAATTTATTGTTTGCATATTAACAGCACGTGGAGGTGCGAAGGTGAAAGGCGTGGTGACCAGCGAGTTAAAGTGCCCAGTATGCGAGAGCAACTGCCAAGTAATAAAAGAACACTTAGTTTTTTTTGGCAACAGCGATTGGACATTGTTTGAATGTAGCAATGATACATGTGGTGAATTGGTTCTGCGAAGGAGCGGAGAAGTTATGCGAGTTAATGTAGGTGTCCTTCATGCATTATATTGGAATAATGGTGGCGCCGCGTTCCAGAGTGTACAAGATGACGCGATCAGAATACAAACAGAAATAGATCGTTTAGCCGCTGAAAGAACAAAAATAGACCAACAAAGTGCACAAAAACAAAAAGATCTTGAATTTACCAACGAAACAATTGCGAAATTGGATTCCGAATTTTGGCACGGATTGTTTAATAGCGTCAAAAAAAGTCCGAACCCAACACGGGAAAAGAGGTGAAGCGATGGCAAATCAAGTAATCGATTCGCACGTTCATTGTAGAGATGAGGAACAATCTGGTAAAGCGACGATTGCCGAAGTTTTGGGATTAGCCAGAGAACAAGGTGTTGATATGATATTTGATATGCCAAATACTGCTCGCCCAGTCGTAAATCGAGAGAGGGTAAAAGAAAGGTTGGCCTTAGTGCCAAAAGGATCTGAAGCATGTTATCGTCTTTATGTTGGATTGACCGCCGATCCGGCTCAAATTGAAAAAGCGGTCTGGTGCTTTAATGATTTTAAAGAGGTAATTGGTCTTAAGCTTTATGCCGGGCCGTCAACCGGAGATCTGGCTGTTCTTAAAGCAAGCGAACAGTTCTTGATTTATAAAACTTTATCACAGTTTGGTTATATTGGCGTTTTGGCCGTACATTGTGAAAAAGCAACCCATTTTCTACTTGACTCTTTTCATTCTTTTCGCCCGATTACATATTGCGATGTTAGGCCAAAAATTGCTGAAATTGAATCAGTTGGCGATCAAATTTGTTTTGCCGAAGAGGCGCATTTTCTTGGTATTCTTCATATCTGTCACGTTTCCTGCAAAGAAACCGTTGACTTAGTTGAGGCCGCACGAAAAAGAGGTCTAATCAGAATTACCTGCGGGGTGACGCCACATCATATTATGTATGACAATACTGCGATGTTGGGAAGCGATGGATACAGACATATTTGCAATCCGCCTTTGCGAGAGTATGGAGATGTTTTTGCTCTGCGATGCTGTGTGGTTTAGGATCGGATTGACTGGATTGAGTCGGATCATGCCCCGCATACAGAAGAAGAAAAAAGAACAAAATTTTTAGCCGGTTATCCTGGACTTTTTGAATACT
>CAZFRP010000029.1:0-8816 GCA_964521415.1 uncultured Candidatus Saccharibacteria bacterium
CCAAATAATTTTTTTGCCCGTTCTTGGGCCAAAATTTCTACATCATCAATAAATTCATTGCCACCATAATATCTTTTTTTAGGATAACCTTCAGAATATTTATTTGTAAGCGCACTTCCCATTGCTTCCATCACCGCCTGGCTGGTATAATTTTCAGACGGAATAAGCTCAAGTCCTTCTTTTTGGCGCTTTTCTTCTAATTTGATTAATTTATAAATCTCGGAGTCAGAAGTTTTAAGCATTTTATTTTTCCTGTGTAATTTTACTTTCCGAAAAAGAATTTTTACCAAGATATTTTGCCCCCTTTTTCTTATTGTAAGGAACTTCAGAAGGGGAGGAAAGTTGTTCAAAGCACATCGCGCAGATTCTCATTCCCGGATATAGAGCGACAGGGATTTTACCTAAATTCCCAAGTTCTAAAGTTGGTTTGCCGCAAAAACCCGGATCAAATCTTGCCGCGGTAGAATGGACAACAATGCCCACACGTCCCAAGCTGCTCCGTCCCTCAAGTCGGCCAGCAAGATCATCAGGCAGTTCAATATTTTCAGTTGTTTGTGTCAAAACAAATTCTCCTGGATGCATAATAAAAGCTTCGCCTTTTTTCATTTTCTTTTCTTTCGTGATACTGATATTTTTGTCGTCTTTTTGTAGATCAATGCAGGTTTTGGCACTGTATTCAAAATCTTTAAAAGTGTTGCCAAGGCGTAGATCCAAGGAGCAGGGCCCAAGTTGTTTAGCAAAATTAGGAGCGGGGTCAATTTTGATCTTTTTTTCTTTAATAAATTGTTTAATATCGCGGTCAGATAAAATCATAATTTCCTTTCCAAATTTAACATAACAGAGCAAAAAAAAATTGGCAATAACCTTGCCTAACATGGGCGGTAGTGGAATTGAACCACTGACCTCTTCGATGTCAACGAAGCGCTCTACCCCTGAGCTAACCGCCCTTAATTTGGTGGAGCCGAGGGGAATTGCACCCCTGTCCGAATACTTTTCCAAAGAGTTTCTACAAGTTTAGTCCCGATTAAATTGTCAGGATGCAGTAAAAACCGAGACGAAATAAAGCACCCTTATGACCATTTTAATTTCAGTTAATACAAGTGGCCAAATCCTGTAATTAACCTATCTCGACTGTATTGTGCCTCTCTAAAGCCGCCGAGAAAACTAAAGGAGACAGCTTACACTATTTAGGCGTAAGCGTAATTTAAATTAGTATTAGCGTCTAACTTGTTCGCACTTGCTACTCTTTTTCTATGTACCGTCGATCTAAACGGCCCCATGAATTTCTCTGTCAAGGTCACGTTTTTTGATTTTCTCGCGCTTGTCATATTTTTTCAAACCGCGACCTAAACCGAGTTCAACTTTGATGACATTATTTTTAAAGTACAGTCGAAGCGGTATTAAAGTTAATTTTTTTTCTTGCGTTTTACCCATAAACCGCTTTAATTCGGCTTTTTTAACCAGCAATTTTCTGTTTCTTTCCGGCCCTTCTACTACGCCAACATGGGAATTTAATAACCACAGTTCGTTACTCAAAACTTTGGCAAAGCTTCCGGCTAAATTTGCTCGTCCTTCGCGAATCGCTCTTACTTCTTTTCCTGATAGGGCAATACCGGCTTCAATCTTTTCCAAAATCTCATACTCATAAAGAGCTTTTCTATTTTGGGCAATTATCTTCATTTGCACCAACACTATAGCAGATTTTTCTTATCTTGTAAATAAATTTTGCTTTTGATATCCTATTTATAAGGGAAAAATGCCCAAAAAAATCTATGATCACAAAATTTTAGGTAGAGATTTAAAGCTTTTTACTTTTCCGCGTTCAACCCCTGGTTATGCTTTTTGGCATCCGGCCGGCGTGATTTTATATGAAATTATTTTAAATTACATCCGTGATCTTTTAAAAGATTTAGATTATCAAGAAATCAAAACTCCCACTATTTTTAACACCGAACTTTTTAAAAAGTCCGGCCACTTTGATAATTACAAAGACAAAATGTATTTTTGTGGCAACAAGAAAGAATGGGGGATAAAGCCAATGAATTGTCCGGAAAGTATGCTGGTTTTTAATGAATATATGCGAACCTACAAAGATTTGCCCCTGCGGTTTTCTGATTTTGGGGTTTTGCACCGCGCAGAACAAGCCGGCGAAATTAATGGTCTTTTTCGCGCGCGGGAATTTGTGATTGATGATGCCCATATTTACTGCACCTTCGCTCAAATCAAAAAAGAAATTGCTGACCTTATCGTATTAGTTACTGAAGTTTATCAAAAATTTGGTTTTAGCGAATACAAAGTCGAGCTTTCAACTCGCCCCAAAAAGTTTATTGGTGATGAAAAAACTTGGGATAAAGCCGAAAATGAGCTTAAAGAAATACTGAGAGACAAAAAAATTAAGTTTAAAGAAAATAAAGGCGAGGGTGCTTTTTACGGACCTAAGATTGATTTTCATATTAAGGATTCTCTGAGCCGCAGCTGGCAGCTTGGCACAATTCAGCTTGATTTTGCGTCAACAAAACGACTCGAAGTTAATTTTATCAATGAGCGCGGTGAAAAAGAAAATCCGGTTTTAATTCACCGGGCCTTACTCGGTTCTTTAGAGCGATTTATTGCCATTTTGCTTGAGCATACGGCAGGTGCTTTGCCATTTTGGCTTTCACCTATTCAGGCGATTGTATTGCCAATTACCGAAAGACACGCAGAATACGCTAATAAAATTCTGGAAGAGTTGAAAAAAGAAGACATCAGGGCAGAAATTGACCAGCGAAACGAGACGCTGCCCAAAAAAATCCGCGACGCAGAACTACAAAAAATTCCGTATATGCTTGTAGTTGGCGACAAAGAAGCAAAAAACCAAAAAGTCGCCGTGCGCTCGCGCGAAAAGGGAGATTTGGGACAAAAAACTATTAATGAACTTGAAAATTTGCTAAAATAAACATATGGAAGTTAGTAAAAAATATATTTGGGACTATGATTATAAAAAGATTAACTTGAGAAATCGTCAAGCATTCTTATGGTATCTTTCGCGTTTGGTAAATACTGGCCAACTGAGCAAAATTAGTAAAAAAGAGTTAAAAGATAATTATAAATATCTCGATATCGACCCAACATTAAAGTTAATGATCGGAAAGTATTATGCTAAATGAAGCTCAAAAAATTATACTTGACATCATTTTTAATTCCGATCTAAAGGATATAGCCACTTGGGGCGGCGGCACGGCACTTTCGGAAGTTTATTTACATCATCGTTTATCGGAAGATATTGACATTATTCTTTCCGATTTGCCAGTTGGTGAATATTTGACGATAGTGACGAAGAAAATTAAAGAAAAGTTAAAATCCCAATCAGTAGAGAGTTTCTCGCGAATGAACCGGTTTCAGTATTTTTTTAATTTGGAATTAGAAGATCAACAAAAGCTTGAATTTGTCTACTATCCGTTTCCGAAATTGCACGAACAGAAAAAGGTAGGGAAAATATTGATCGAATCTCTACTCGATATTGCGACCTCGAAAATTTTGGCTGGATATCAACGGCAAGAACCAAAAGACGCATATGATATTTATGAAATTTTAAGGCAAAAAAAATTTACTTTGGATAATTTAATTTTGGGTGTAGAAAAAAAATTCGGCGAGAAAATTGATACAGGAATGCTTTTAGCAAATTTAATGCATTCTGTGGAAAGTTTTGAAAATATTAAACCGTTAATAATTAATAAAAAAGTTACAAGTAAAGAGATAAAAAATTTTTTTCAGAAAGAGTTCAATCAATACTTAAAGAAAAAACAAAAATAGGAAAAGGGAGATTTGGGACAAATGAGTTTGCAGAAATTTTTGGGATTAGTAATATAGAAATATGCAGGCTATGCTCCGATGTTCCGTCGGAGTCGCCCGATCAATTTAAGAAGTAAATTGAGACAGTGAGGGGAATGAAGAAAATATTATTAATATTATTACAGTTAGCTCTAATTCTGCAAATCGCAGGAATCGGGGTTTTTTGGAAACCAGAAAAAGCAAGAGCCGTTGCCGTTACTCGTTATGTTAATTCGGAATCTGATGGTTCGGCTAATAATCCGATGCGTGCTTTTGATGACCCCAGTTATACCGCGAATGATTCATATACCACCATTTCCGACGCGATAACCGCAGCCACCGCAGATGATACGATTGAGATATCCGGAGGTGCAAGTGGTGAAAGTTACGCTGGAACTACAATTAGTAAAACACTCACCATTATAGGGACTGATATTGCAGGATATGATGGGACGGTAACAGTTAATTATGATGCTGGGACCGGTGCTGCTATAAAGACAGGCGCCGATAATATAATATTAGAAAATCTAACGTTTACAGGATTAAATACCGGTATTGTACTTTATGTAGTTAATAATAATCTAACCGCTAAAAAATTAATTCTTAATGATCCAGTCAGCTCTAATTTTGCCCTCCGCATTGTCACGACTTCCGGAACCAACACGGAAACATTTGAAAATTTAATTATTGAAGGAAGCGCCAGCACAGTTTCTTTAACTAAGGGTATCTATTTACAAAAATCAACGGCTGATTCTCTCACAGCTAATTTCAATAATTGCCTCATTAATAATTCCCCCAATCTTACTGATTATAGTAATGGCGTATATATCCATGATGCCGGTACGACAGCTAATTTCACTAATTGTATTTTTCATAATAATATGTATACTTTTAATTTTAATGGAGCCGGGACAATTAATACTACCAATTCTTTAATACAAGCTGATATTACCGCGCCACATCGTTTTACAACTGGTACCGGAACTTGGAATTCGACAAATGATATCATTAATGGATTCCCGTATTTTACGAATACTAAAGCTGACTTAGGGGACATATTTTTTAGTGTTGATGATAGGACAAATATTGATTATTTTCAATCCATTGCCGACTATGCTATGAACACCTATGATATTCCCCTAACGTATTATCCGAATGAAACATATCTTTTATCTTCTGCTGACAAAATCAAACTCCAAACATTTTACAAAGCCGGCCACGAGATAGGTACTCATACCAGACATCATTCTAATCTTGCCTTAACGGACGCCCTAAAGGTAACATATTCTGGCGCCAATTCCGAAATGACATTTACCGTTTCAGGCAGCGGCACATCGTTAATTGTGGATGGTACATCAGATCATACTGATAAACATGGTCCGATTGATTTAACGAGTGGTTCATATGATACCCTTGGCGAACTCTGTACGATAATCGGTACCTGGGCAAATTTTTCTTGTTCGTTAAATAGTGTCAGCGCCGGCGCCGTTACTTCTACGGTATTATCTATAAGTTTAGATGATAAAAATACCGCCTTACCCATAAGCATACAGACATTAATTCCTTTTGATGACGATACTGGGCCAAACAACAGATTGTATAAAGAGGAAATCACCAATTCCGTAACCGATTTAGAATCTGCCCTACATGAAGATCCGGAATGTTCCAGTTATACGGTTCAAACTTTATCATTTCCATACAATGCCTCTGGAAGTGCAGTATTAAATTGGATAAAGGCCAATGCCACCAACCTCATTGGTTTGCGCGCAACTTCATGGGCGGCTACTGCAACTCGGCTTGAGCAAATAGACATTAATAATGCTTACTATAGTTATTCATATACCAGTATAAAAACGGGTACCAGTGGTCAGAATCCAAGCGGCCACACGCCGGATTGTTTTAATTATAGTAGTTTAAGTAATCCTGAAAAGCAAATATGTGTTGAGGAGGCAGCAAGAGTCATGGCCTCGCATGCTAGCAACGGTTATTTTATCGGCGCACTTACCCATAATGCCACCCAGTTAAGCCTTCAAGAATTTCAGTGGTTGCTCGCCGAGTTAATGAAGTACAAAATGATTTATAATATAAATATCAATACTCTTGCGAACTTAATTTACCAAATCAAAACTTCGGGTGATTGGACTGATAATAATGCGGACGGCATTTGGGAAAGAACTTTTAGTGGCGCGTCTGATTTGCGCTTAAGGCATGATTCACCACTAATTAATGCCGGTACTACAGTTGCTGGGAGAACAACGGATATTTTGGGAAATCCTATTGTCGGAGAGCCGGATATTGGTCCTTACGAATTTCAAACCCCATTAGCTCCAAGTTCATTAAATCAATATAAATCCGACGGTATAACCACCATAACCACAGGGAATTGGATTAATGAGACTAGTGTTGAGCTAAAATTCAATATGTCTTCATCAAATCCTGTCGATCAGCTTACTCCAAAAGTCGAGATACAAGAGGAGGACACAGCTTTTACCGACATCGCCACTCATACCGGTACCGCCGTTAATTTTTCAGGTACCCCTGTTACTGGTACCGTCCAAGTAACTGGATTAACACCAGGTAAAACTTATCATTGGCAAGCAAGCGTTCATAATGCTTCTGGTGTGGATTCGGTATGGCTTGCTATGGGAGGTAATCCCGACTTTGGCGTTGACGCCATCCCTCCAGTTCTTTCAATTTCTTCCCCGTCAAATAATTTGTCGACAACAGATTCTTCGGTTACAATTTCTGGTACAGCTGTGGATTCTGAATCTGGGGTAGCTTCCGTGACCGTGAATGGCGTCCCTATCTCTAATCCCTCTAATTTTTCAACTACTGCCAATCTAAATATGGGCTTAAATACTTTTAGCATTGTTGCCACTGACAATGCCGGCAATTCGGCAACACAGACATTAAATATTTCCAGGAATGCGGTTTACCTATTTAATACTAATCAAACCCCATACTCAGTGAGAAACAGTTACATTACCATAAGTTATCTCCAAAATATTCTTAAATATCTGGGATATTTCCCATCATATGTAAGAAGCACTGGATATTATGGTTTTATTACCAAAAAAGCTGTTTATCTTTATCAAAAGGCCAAAGGTATAGTAAGAAGCTGGTATTCTTGGGGTGCAGGATGGTTTGGTCCCAAAACCAGACAAGTCCTCAATGATGATATACTGTCTGGTAGAATTCTTCCTTCTGCCTTTACAGACTTGTCCTCAAATATTGCTTTTCCTTATGATCTTAGACAGGGCCATAGCGGTTATCACGTTATGAAACTCCAACAAAGGTTAGTTGATGAAGGTTTTCTTAATTCAAAATATATCACCGGATATTTTGGTGTTTTAACTAAACAAGGAGTAATTAAATATCAAAAGGCGCACGGCATTGATCTCTTAAGGGGTGGCGCTGGTAGAGTGGGGCCAAGGACTAGAGCAGTGTTAAATAGTGATTAGCATCCAGCGTTTAGGGTTTAGTTTTAGGATTTATTAAATTATCTAAAATTTGAAAGCGTCTCTTTTTTTCTTCGCGCGGCACATTGTCGCGATATTTTTTTGGCGATGATGTACCTGGTCGCGGAGAGTACATTGCAATATATGCTTTGTTGAATTTGGCTTTTTTGCAAAGTTTAATCGTATTTTCAAAGGCCTTTTTTATTTCGCCCGGAAAACCAACGATGATATCAGTAGATAATCGCAAATCGCTTATAGCAAATCGCAAATTGTTAACAAGTTTTAAATATTGCGCTGCAGTATAATGTCGGTTCATTTTACGTAAAATTTCATCATCGCCAGATTGTAACGGCAGATGGATTTCTTTTAAAATTTTCGGTTCATTTGCCACAAGTTCAACCAACTCTTCAGGAAAATTCCAAGGATTTGAGGTTAAAAAGCCGATTTTAAAATCACCCGGAATGTTAATAATTTTTCTTAATAAATCTACAAAAGAAGGTTTAAAATTATTAACATTTTGCCCCAGCAGAATAATTCTTTTTGCACCATTTGTAACTAATTTTTTAAATTCAGCAATAATATCTTTTTCCGGTCGCGAAATTTCAGGACCCCGCGTGTAGGGGACAGCGCAATATGAGCAGAAATTATCACAGCCGGTCATTATGGGCACAAAAGCTTCGCTTTGGCTTTCGGCTTTTAGCAATCGGCTATCAGTTTTTGACTTAGGAAATATTTTATTCAAAATTTTCTTCAAATCTTGAATATCGGAAAAAAATTCCACTTTATTTTCTAATTTTTTCTTGTCATGTGGCAAGATGCAGCCAGTGATAAAAATTTTCTTGCCTTGCCATTTTTTTAGATGACCATAAATTCGATCTACTGCTTTCTGTCTTACTGAGCAAGCATTGATAATAATTAAATCAGCTTCGTCTTCTGAAGCTGATTTACACCCGTTTGAATCTAGATATTGTTCAATCTTTTGGGAGTCGTAAATGTTCATTTGACATCCCAAAGTAAAGATATAGTAGTGCATTATTCTTGTTTTTGTTCTTTGCCCTGAGCGGAGTCGGACGGTTCCTGGTTTGTTTCGGCAATCTTTTCCGGTTCTTCAGCTTTCTCTGTTTCTTTCCCGGTTTCTTCTTCGCCTTCCTCTTCTTCTTTCTTCTCTACTTCTTCGACTTCCTCAACTTTTTCTTCAACCGGCGCTTCAAGCTCGGCCAATTCTTCTTCGCTGCGAGGAGGGGTAACAGAGGCAATCACTTCTTCTTTATCAGTTAGAATCTCAATATTTGTGGGAATATTAAGATCAGAAATTTTTATAACATCATCAAATGTTTTTAACCGCGAAATATCAACTTCAATTTCATGAATAAGGTCAGCTGGTAGACATTCAATTTCAATCGCATCGCGCGGCGTAATTAGTGTTCCTTCTTGTTCTTTTACGGCGACTGATTCACCAATAATTTTAATCGGAATTTCAGTTTGAATTTTTTCCGTCATTTTGACTTGATAAAAATCAATATGAAGCGGTTTTAAATCTAGGGGATT
>CAZFRP010000030.1:0-8733 GCA_964521415.1 uncultured Candidatus Saccharibacteria bacterium
ATCCGATCACCCCGAACGTTAAAAAATATTAAACTATCATTATTTTTAATAGGAACATTGGTGATTGATGCTGGCGTTACATATTCGTCGGTAAATCCTTGTTTGTACGATTTTGTAATTGCCGCTTCGGCTTTATTTTCTTTTGGCCCAGCTGCACTCGCCATCACGTTATAAACTAAATTTATTCGTTCATCGTGTTTATCGCGATCCATGGCATAAAAACGACCTGATACGGAGGCAATTTTGCCAATTCCGATACTTTTAATCTTTTTTTGCAATTTTTCTAAAAATTTTAGCGCTTCTTGCGGTTCGGTATCACGCCCATCGGTAAAAATATGGATATAAACATTTTTAACTTCTTCTTTTTTACACAAAGTAAGTAAGGCAAGAAGGTGATCTATATGCGAATGAATGCCGCCGTCTGAAACAAGACCAGCGATATGCAAATTTGACTGATTTTTTTTAATCCGAGACATTGCCTCAATTAAAACTTTGTTTTGATAAAAAGTATCATTTTTAATTAAATCGGAAATATGCTTAACGTCTTGATGGACAACTTTTCCAGCCCCGATGTTAAGGTGACCTGATTCTGAATTGCCCGGCTCACCAAAGGGTAAGCCCACGGCTTCGCCTGAAGCAACAAGGGTAGAATTCGGATTATTTGATAAAATTTTATCAAAAAAAGGGGTTTTGGCTAAAAAAATTGCATTACCTCCCCAAGGGGGAGCCAGGCCAAATCCATCAAGAATAATAAGAGCAACTTTTTTCATTTTCTTTCAAGTTCCTCTTCTATTTCAAGTAGGCGATTATATTTAACCACGCGTTCACCGCGTTCGGGAGCGCCGGCCTTAATGTAAGATGCCGATACGGCAAAGGCGAGATCGGAAATAAAAGAGTCAGTAGTTTCTCCTGAACGGTGCGAAACAATAATTTGATAATTAGCTTTTTTCGCCACCGAGACGGTCTCTAATGTTTCTGTCAGTGTCCCAATTTGATTTGGTTTAATAATTAGGGCGTTGGCAATTTTTCTGGAAATCCCTTCGGCTAAAAGTTTAGGATTGGTCACAAAAATGTCATCGCCGACAAGCAGAATATTTTTGCCAAAATTGGCGGTAATTTTTTGCCAGCCAATAAAATCATCTTCAGCCAGTGGGTCTTCAAATAATTTGATGGGATATAATTTGATTAATTTTCGGTAATATTCAATTAAAGTGTCGCTGGTGTAGGTTTTTTTCTCATTCGTAAAAACGTATTTCGGCTTTTGATAAAATGAGGTAGCAGCAAAATCAAAACCAATAAAAATATCGCGATCGGGAATATAACTGGCTTTAGCGATTGCTTCCAAGACAATTTTAATTCCGTCTTCATTTGAAGGAAGGTCAGGACCATATCCGCCTTCGTCTCCTAAAGCAAGCGGATAGGCCTTTTCTTGTAAAACATTGGTTAATGATTGAAATATTTCTACGGCAATTCGCAGCTGCTCAGAAAACGGTTTTGCATCTGGAATAATGCAGTATTCTTGAAAGTCCAAATTATTTTTGGCATGTTTGGCGCCGTTTAACAAAACCAAAAAAGGAGTGGGGATACGATCGCCCTTTTTCTTCGTGCCTAAACCTGCGACTTGCGAAATGTATTGATAAAGCGGGAGATGTAATGAATTCGCCACTGCCTTACAAAGCGATAACGAAACACCTAAAATTGCATTAGCGCCTAATTTTTCTTTATTTTGCGTACCATCAAGCTGACAAAGTAAATTGTCAATTTCATCCTGCTTAGCTTCCTTATCTTTTAGGGCATCATTTATTACCCCGTTTACATTTAAAACTGCTTTTTTGACACCTTTTTTATGGTAACGTTTTTCATCTCCATCGCGAAGTTCATGGGCTTCATTTATTCCTTTTGACGTGCCTGCTGGCACAGAAGCGCGAGCACAAGAGCCGTCACCAAGATAAACGTCAACCTCTAACGTCGGGTTTCCGCGAGAATCTAAAATTTCCCGGGCTTTTATTTTTTTGATTTTAGACATTGTCCCTCCCTTGCATTTACTTACGCCAAGGTGCGGCGGCTAATTTTTCTTTTAGAAAATTGATATTTTTAATTGGTGTTGGATCAACCTCATTTAATATCGCCAGGTAGTAACTTACATAATCAAGAAAATAGACAAATGAAAACATTTCTGAAAGTGGCGACTTGGCAAAATCAAGCTGAAGTTCGTCATGCAAAATATTATTTTTGGAAAATATTTCAATGATCGCTTTTCTTCTTAAAATAATTCGTTGGTGGTCGTATTTGGAAGATAGAATCAAAACAAAAGCATTTTGATGGATTATTTCCGGATGTTCTAATCCAATAAGAAAATTATGGCAGGTCTCGGGCAAAATCTCATAAAATGCCATGGTTTTACTATTTTCATTTAGCTGGGTTTTAAATCTTTGAGCAACGCTGCCAAGTGACCCCCCAGTCATGGCAATCACAATTTTACCCTGTAACGTCTCGGCAAACTGCTTGGCCTGATTTTGCGAAAAAGGAACATTAACATCAATCTTCTTTTTGATTTCATTTAAAACATTAATGGCGTTCTTAAATTCACTCTCAGTAAGATTGATTAAGGCAACCTTATTTAGTATTCCGAGTATTCCTCCCCATGAATAACCGAGCGCCTGCCTGGGCTGGGTATCATAATCATAATGATAAACCGGAAATTTGTTGGTTTTGGCTAATTTTTCAAATTCTCCGCCGGTAGTAATTGAGACGGTTTTTGCTCTCCTTAAAATCGCTTCTTTGAAAGCCGCTATCGGCTCCTCGGTATTGCCTGAATAACTATTACCAATTACTAAACAATCTTTCGTAACCCACTCTGGTAAATCATAATCTGTGTAGACAAAAACAGGAATTTTACTTTTTCGTTCAATTAACGATTTGGTTAGATATCCGGCAATCGCCGAGCCGCCGATGCCCAAAATGACAATCGCTTTAGCTCTGGTATAATATGAGGGCAAAACCACTTTTTTAACTTCACCCCAGGCATTTTCAAGCTGCTGCGGCAATTCGTCAACTTGTTTTAATAAATTTGACTGATCAATCTTTTTATATTCGTCAGGATTGTCTAAAATACTCATAATATACCTCTTGCCTATAGTATATTTTCCTTTATAAAATTTGTCAAAGGAACTATAGTGAAAATATGAAAATAATAAATATTGATATACAAAAACCCGATAATAAGATTATTGAAAAAGCGGCTTTTTTGATTAAAAATGGCGGCGTGATTGTTTATCCAACTGACACTTGCTATGGACTTGGGGCTGATTTTAAAAACCAGAAAGCCATTGAAAAAATCGCCAAAATCAAAAATCGCCCAAAAGAGAAAAAGTTTTCGGTAATTGTGGCGGATTTAAAAATGGCCAAAAAATATTGCGAAATCAACCCAGATCAAGAAAAAATTTTGAAAAAATATTTGCCAGGACCTTATACATTCATTCTCAAATTAAAAAATGGCGGCAGTACTCTTGGAATCAGAATTCCAAAATATTTATTTACCCAAAAATTGGTTGAAAAATTTGGTGCGCCTTTTATTAGCACCTCGGCAAATCTTTCCGGAAAAAATCCTTGTTATGAGGTAGATTGCGTTTTGAAGCAATTCAAGGATAGTTCTATTCTGCCAGATTTAATAATTGACGCGGGCAAATTACCAAAAAATCCACCGTCTCGCGTGGTGGATTTGACAAAAAAAATATCAAGGGTGTTAAGGGGGGAAAGTGAGAATATCGTATCGAGCATCAAATACTTCAGGCGTCATTCCGCTTAACACAGATCCTTCTCCGTTTTCTTGAGACGAAATACTATCTAATCTCTTCACTATCTTGCATAATTCGTCATGAAATTCACGATCTATGCGCCGCAACTCCTCTCTTAATTCCTCTATTATCGCATCAGTGTTTCCCATTTCCCTCACCTCCAGATGATCTGCCGCGGGAGAGATTTGAACTCTCACGGTGTTGCCACCACTGGTTTTTGAGACCAGCCTGTCTGCCGTTCCAGCACCGCGGCATAATAACAATTTATCACATTTTCTCTTTAAAATCAAACCAAAACCTGCTAAAATATGTATATGCAGGAAGATGAAATTGAAAAAATTATTAAGGAATTGGAAGCAAAAGCAAGACAAGAGCAAGAACCAACGATAAAATCGGCTTCTTCTACCGCGCATCATCCTATAAATCATAAAAAAGCCCGACGTCGCTCTTTTTTAAAATCATTCTTTTTTTATCTATCTGTTTTTGTCGTTTTGTTTTTAATCTCTTATTTTGGTTTGAACTCAAAATCATATTATGATAAAGCAAAATATTCATATGATACTGGTATTAAAAAACAAAGTTACGAGGGTAAAGTCCCTGCAGTGGCTAAAAAAGAAGAAAATGAAGTTGTCAATCTGCCTGACAGTATTATTATCCCCAAAATCGGTGTCAACGCTCCCATAATTTGGCAAATTAATTTTGACGATATAAATTCTCGGTTAAACGAAGGCGTCATCCATTTTGCCGGAACCGCCCTTCCTGGCCAAACCGGGGATATTGCGCTAACCGGTCATTCCTCAGCGTATCCGTGGCAAAAGACGAGCTTCGGACAGGTTTTTGCTCTTCTTGATAATTTAACGCCGGGAGATCGAATTTATATTATTTATCAAAAGAAAAAATATTTATACACAGCTTCCGATAAAAAAATCGTTTCTGAAAACGATATTGAAATTCTAAACGGGCAAAATTCGCGCTTGATTTTAATTACCTGCTGGCCGGTCGGCACCAGTTTGCATCGGCTCGTCATTTTCGCCAATAAAATGGAACAACAAAATCCTCCCGCGAAAAACTTGCTTTTACCTAACGTATTTTAGCTTTTTTGACTTGGCCGGCCTCTTTGAAATAGATTAAACTGCCATCTTTGCTTGGCCAAAAATCATTTTGATTAATTAGAAAAAGCACCGTATCGTTTGTGCCAGTAAGCTCAATGATATGCAACTTATTGTCAATCACAAAAAGAATGTGCGAAAAATCGCTATAAAATTTAACTTTAAAAATATTGTTTAAATATCGCGCTAAAATTTGATTTTGTTCTTTTTCCGCAACATCTTTTTGATAAAGCCAAAGCTCAGAACCAATTTTATAAATTGCCTTTCCTTTATTTTTGTCAAGGCAAATATCAGTAGCACCTGCATTAAGACCATCAAGAATGTTTTTTGGCACCTCTTCTATGCCCATCATTGCATCATTTTTAAGTTCAGTTTCGCTTGAATTTGATATTGCAATATCCTTAAGGAACAATGTTGCCTGTACATTCTCGTATTTACCGGCTTTTAGATCATAGGTTCTTTCGTACGGTTTATATCCATCTTTTTCAATTTTAATGGCATAAATTTTCGGATAAAGATAATGTAACTCCAGCGGCGTATTGCCCACAAAACTATCGGGGTCATCATCTAAATAAACCGCGGCGTTTTCCGGATCAGAATCAATCACTAAAAGGGTGGTTTTTTCAATCGTTCGGCTTTTAAAATTGATTGAGTATTCGGAAACTCTAAAAATTAAATAAACGGCTAAGATAATAAAGCTTAAAATTATAAAAATCCACAAAGTAAGATGAAGACGAATATTTTTTGGCAACATAAATTATTTTCATCTTACCTTTTTCTTGAACTTTCTGCAACTTTTTTCTATAATAGTGTTATGGCAAAATATGTAATTTCTGGCGGAAACAAACTAAAGGGCACAATAAAGGTTTCGGGTTCAAAAAATGCCGCTTTAAAAATGCTGGCCGCTTGTATTTTAAATGAAAACAAGTGTACGCTTTTTGATGTTCCAAAAATATCTGATATTGAGGTAATGAAAAAAATTATTGAAAATTTGGGCGGGAAGATAGATGAGCAAGACAATACTTTGCAAATTAATTGTCAGGATGTAAAAATTTACCATCCAAAAGACGATTTAGTGAATTTGATGCGTGCCTCAGTGGTAACAATTGGGCCACTACTTTCGCGATTTGGCAAAGTGGAAATTTCAAAACCAGGCGGCTGTATTATTGGCGTACGTTCTATTGATACTCACGTTAATGCATTCAAGCAGCTTGGTGTGATGGTTTCCAAAAAAGATAACAACTTGATTTTCAAAGCGCCAAGGAAAAAAGGTGGCGTGGTTGTTTTAGATGAAATGAGTGTAACCGCCACTGAAAATATGATGATGTATTTAGCGTTAATGCCGGGTGAATCAGAAATTCGTGTTGCCGCCTCTGAACCGGAGATTACCGATCTGGCTAACTTTTTAAATAAAATGGGAGCAAAAATTTCTGGCGCCGGGAACCCAACCATTAAAATACGAGGTGTCAACAAATTAAGGGCGGCCGCCCACAAAGTGATACCAGATAGAATTGAGGCCGGAACTTTAATAATTGCTGCGGCCATAACAAATGGAAACGTAATCATTGAAAATGTTATACCGGCGCATCTTTCCCTATTTCTTTCAAAATTAAAAGAAATTAAAGTAAATTTTAAGGAAGCAGGCGACAAGTTAATTTTAAATCCACAAAAAGAGTTTCGCTCTGTTTATATTGATACCAGACCGTATCCTGGTTTTTCAACTGATCTTCAGGCACCAATGGCGGTTTTACTGACGCAGGCACATGGCAAATCACGGATTTTTGAAACTTTATTTGAAGGCAGATTCAATTACGTATCAGAGCTTAAAAAAATGGGCGCAAAAATAAAAATTGCTGATTCTCATAATATTGAAATTACCGGTCCCTCAAAATTGAAAGGGACAAAATTAACAAGTTCTGATTTGCGTGCCGGCGCCTGTCTAATTTTAGCCGCGCTAACAGCAAAAGGTGAAAGCGTAATTGAAAATATTGATTTAATTGAAAGGGGATATGAAAATCTTGATGCCCGGCTTAACCAGTTGGGTGCAGATATTAAGAGGATCCCGTGATTTTAAAGCGACTCGGCATTGATCTTGGTACCACCAATATTTTAATTTGTTTGCCTAAAAAAGGCATTGTCATTAATGAACCCTCGGTGGTGGCGCTTGAAGCCCCGGATAATAAAATTATGGCCATTGGCAAAGAAGCACAATCAATGCTTGGCAGAACGCCGTCATCAATTATCGCCGCGCATCCTTTAAAAGATGGTGTCATTGCCAACTATGGCATTACCGAGGCAATGTTGCGTTATTATATTGGCAAAATCGGCGGCAATATCAGAATTTTTAAACCCGAGATTATGGTGGCCGTACCTGCTGGCGTCACTTCAACCGAAAGACGTGCGGTGGTTGATGCCTGTCTATCTGCTGGCGCAAAACAAGCATATATTATTAAAGAACCAATCGCCGCGGCTCTTGGCGCCGGCATTCCTATTGCCGAACCTTCGGGAAATATGGTTATTGATGTTGGCGGCGGTACCACCGACATTGGCGTCATTTCTCTTGGTGACGTGGTAGCGGTAAACTCTGTCAGAGTCGGCGGTAATAAAATGGATCAGAGCTTACAAAATTATATTCGTAAAAAATATAATTTAACCATTGGCGAACAAACCGCCGAACAAATTAAAATTCAAATCGGGGCTGCCATGCCACTTGATGATGAACTGCAAATGGAGGTCTCTGGTTGCAACACGATTACCGGCCTTCCGGAAACGATTATTGTCACCACGACTGATGTAGTTGCGGGAATTAAAGATGTTTTGTTTGAAATGATTGATGCGACAAAACAAGTTTTACAAAAAACTCCACCCGAGTTAGCGGCTGATGTTATTGACAAAGGTCTGATTATGACTGGCGGCGGTTCACTTCTTAGAAAAATAGACGAATTATTTACTAAAATAACCGGTGTTCCTTGTCAAATTGCCCAAGACCCTTTACTTTGTACTGCTAAAGGCACTGGAATTGCGGTTGAACACCTTGATGCATATAAGAAAAGTGTTTTATGGGCGAAATAGTCGTTAGTCGTTAGCTTTTAGCTATTTGGATTTTATTATGAAAATTGGCATTGATGCGTCGCGCGCTTTAAGAAAAATAAAAACCGGTACCGAATATTACAGCGAGCAAATTATTTTAAATTTAGCTAAAATTGATCACAAAAACAACTATAGTTTATACTCAAATATCAGTCCCAAACCGCCGCTTTTAAATCTTCCTAATAATTTTAACTGGCGCGTGATGCCGTTTTTTCGCGGTTGGACTTTACTACGGCTTTCTTTAGAAATGAAAAAAAATCCACCAGATGTTCTTTTTATTCCGGCCCATACCTTGCCCCTAATTACCCCCAAAAAATCGGTCGTAATGGTTCACGATATTGGTTTTGTCCATTTTCCCAAGTTATATCCAGCCCGTCAGAAAATTTATCACAATTTTGTTCTTTGGTATGTTAAAAAACACGCGACCCATATCTTAACGCCTTCAGAATTTGTCAAAAACGATCTAATAAAAACCTTGAAAATCAAAAAAAGCAAAATTACCGTTATCTACCACGGTTTTGATAAAAAACTTTATCAAAAAAGTGCAGACAAAAATCATTTATCAGTCAAACTAATCCCTTATATTTTTTTTCTTGGCCGCCTTGAGGCAAAAAAAAATCTAATCACCTTAATTCGGGCCTTTGAAATTGTGCGTAAAAACTCAAAAGAAAAAATCAAATTGGTCTTAGCCGGAAACAAAAGCCACGGCTATAAAAAAATTAAAAAAGAGATAGAGA
>CAZFRP010000031.1:0-8554 GCA_964521415.1 uncultured Candidatus Saccharibacteria bacterium
TTTTATCTTGACCGTTGATTTCCAAAGAGTATTCGCCGCTTTTTTTATCGGTGTAATTTTTCTGATAGCTTCCGGGGTTATGATTTTCGCCATCGTTTATCAAAACGGCCGTACTTTCTTGCCAAGTGGCTTGCTCTTCGATATCGGAAGCATTTTGAGCTTCTACTTTGATCAACTGAGTCTTTTTAAAATTAAAAAAATCAGTTAAGCCGAATTTATAAAAACAAGTAATTATCAATATAATACCAATGCTAACCAATAATATTTTCTTATAAATGTTATCCATTGTTTTAATTTTGTCAGTCCTCTTTATTTCCACTATACCTATTTTTGCCACAATGAACAAGAAAAAATTAAAACGATTATTAAAACAATTTGCCAAAACAATAACTTTGTTCTAAATTTATAGTATGGACTTAGGGGTACCAGAAATTATCGCTTTACTTTCTGCTTTGGTTTTGTTTTTATTTTTTTTATCTCTCTACTTTTTGCGTAAATTACGTGACGTCCATTTTGCCAAACGAAGTTTATCCTCAAAATACGGCAAAACCACTGAACAGTTCATGCCCTTTTTAGATGACTACCCTTATAATCCGAGTAATTTTCGCTTTATCGGCACGCCGATTGACGGTCTGCAATTTGAAGATAATGCTATCACTTTTATTGAATTTAAAACTGCAAATTCTAAGCTATCAGAAAAACAAAAAAATATTAAAGATTTAATCGAAAGTAAGAAAGTTTATTTTAAAGAATTTAGAATTTAATAGGGTTTGACCCCATTTCGCTCGTCGCTCCCATGGTCTGCGTCCATGCGTCGCGAAGTCGCTACATTAGGGGTCTTCATCCTGCACCGAATTTCATTCTGGTACAGGGTTTGACAAAAATCATTGAAAAAGATAAATTAGAAATATAAGAAAAAATCAAATATAATTAGGGAAAATGGAGGAATAAATGGTAGATGAAAAATGTGCAAATTGTCGTTTTTACACGCCGGATCAAACAGATCCGACAAAAGGAACCTGTTATGGTGTACCAGTAACCGCAGAAACAACACCTTGTCCAATTGGTATGTTTCAAGCCAAAGAAGGAGTAGCAACAGAAACACCAGCCAAAACTGAGGAACCAACAAAAACAGAACCTGCGGTACCAGAACAAGGTAAACCCGAAGAAACCACACTAACTACGCCACCAAATCCTGAACCTGAAAAGCCAGAAACGCCCGCAATAGAACCATCAGAAATAATAACTCCATCTGAGCCAACGACGACAGAACCCGTTGTCCCTAAGCCAGAGGATACAAATTTACCACCAGAAGAAACACCAAAACCAGAAGTTTCTGAACCACCGGCACCTATTTCTGAAACGCCAACAACACCCCCAGCAGAAACTCCAGCCGAACCTCCGGCACCCACAGAACCTCCAGCTGAACCTCCAGTGCCTGTTGAGCAACCCACAGAATCTCCTAAAACCGAGCCGCCTGCCGAACCGCCCGCTCCAGCGTCTACAGAACGACCCGCAGAACAACCCGCCGAGCAACCGGCGGAGAAACCAGAAGAGCAACCAAAACCGATTCCATAAACATTTTAAATCTTGATGATAATTCCAAAAATTCAGGATAAATTACTTTATCCGGAAATTTTGTGGCAAAAGCCATTAAATATCTTTAAAAAAATGGGCGGTGTTTTAGTATTTGGCAACGAGAAACAGGATAAAGATTTTTTAAAATTTGGTGAGATCTTGTATTTTTTTAATTTAAGGAAAGTTCTCTTGGCGGTCTCTGAAAATCTGGCCGTGCATTATAAAAATCTTATTCCAGATGAATTATTATTTTTATTACCATCAATTAAAGAAAAACAGGCGATTAGTAAAATTTACGAAAAGGTTGTACGACATAAAAATGATTTTGATATTATTGTGCTCTGCATTGGCTCATCAAATAATTTTGTCACCCAAGAAATTATCCACAAAATAAAAACGATTTTAAAGCCGATAATATTTTTAAATCAACCCTGTCAAAAAAGAGAAAGCACCTCAGTTTATTTTTTAGATGAAAAAGGAGCGGGTCTGTGGATAAATGCAAAACCGCAAAATGTTTTAGAAAATCCCATCTTTGCTCTTGCTAATCTAAATAAATTTTTACAAAATGACGATATAATTATTCTTTCGCTCGAAAAAAAGATCTTTGTGCAAAACAAAGAAAAAACCGTCCTGACAAATGTTCCAAAAGATGATAAAATTTTATTAGCGGCCCTTGTTGCGGCTTTTTGGTCGCAAAATATTAATAAACCATTTGAAAGCGCGGCTACGGCTGCTTTTATCACCAAAGTATTTTTAGAAAATAACCATCAGATTAAAAATATTGACAAAGTAATAAATCAAATCGGGGGGTAGCGTGCAAAATAAACGACTGAAGATTTTACTGGGAATTTTATCCGCCTTAATTATTGTTGGTGCGGGCTATTTTATCTACACCAAGTATTTCCAAAAAAACGGCAATTTGGCACTATCGCCAATAAAATCCGAGAAAAAAGCCATTTGTCCACTTGACGGCCTTTCTGTTAAAGAAGAGGTGGCAAATCGCCATCCACTGGCGGTAATGATTGAGAATCACACCGACGCCAGACCGCAGACCGGCCTTGCTGATGCCTCGCTTGTTTATGAAGCGATTGCTGAAGGCGGCATTACTCGTTTTATGGCGGTTTATGTTTGGGGCGAGCCGGAAAAAGTTGGCCCGATTCGCTCTGCCCGAACATATTATATTGACTGGGCCGCTGAATTTAATGCTTTCTATGCTCATTGCGGCGGCAACATTGATGCGTTAGATAAAATTAAAGCCGATGGTATTTTGGATCTTGATCAATTTAAATATGGCACTCAGGCCTATTGGCGAGAGGCGAGTGCCGACAAAGCCACCGAACATACGATGTTTACCTCCGCCAAAAAACTTTGGGATATTGCTACCAAAAATAAATGGGATATGACCGGAAGTTATACGGCTTTAGATTTTAAAGATGATCTTACGCAGTCGCAGCGGCCGCAATCTGCTAACGTAACGATAAATTTTTCTACCCCAAACTACCAGGTAAAATGGAATTATGATCCAACGACAAATACTTACAAAAGAGTGCAGGTAAATACACCGGATGTTAAGGCAAAAAATATTATTGCGCAGTGGGTGGATAGAACTGCCACTAAAACCAAAATTAATGAAAACGGCTATAATATGGCGGTAATCGGCTCTGGAAAAACCAAGATATTTTTAGATGGCAAAGTAATTGAAGGAACATGGAAAAAAGATAGCCGTACTGCAAGAACAATATTCTATGACTCAACTGGCGCAAAAATTAAATTTAATCGAGGGCAAACCTGGATTGAAATCGTTCATCCTGAACTTTCGGTAACTTCTAGTTAAAAATTAAATCGGCCCAAGTCGTATTAAACAGGGTAAAATGAAAAAAAGCACTCTCATTATCATTGGCGTTTTGGTTCTTATTTTGACTGATTTAATTTACGGTTCTTATAAATTTAAGCAGGCGAAGAATTTAACTTCAAATTCAAACGATAAAACGACATCGGAAGCAAAAGAAACCGAACCGCAAAAAGAGAATGAAAGTCCAAATACGTTGGTTTTTGTGGGCGATATTATGCTTTCTCGCACCGTTGGCACAAAAATTCTCAAGACCGGCGATGTAAATTCGCCTTTTTTAAAAACTGCTTCTGTAACCCAAAATGCCGATGTTGCCTTCGCTAATTTAGAAAGTCCATTTTTAGATACCGGCGCCAGAATGACTGCTGGTATGGTTTTTAAAGCCGAGCCAGATACGGTCGCGGGATTGGTTTACGCTGGATTTGATATTGTTTCCCTTGCCAACAATCATTTTGGCAATCAAGGACAAAAAGGCATGGCATATACTTTTTCTTTACTTAAAAAAAATAATATTAATTATGTTGGAGCAGGGGAAAATAGCACACGAGCCGCCGAGCCAAAAATAATTGAAAAAAATGGCCTTAAATTTGCTTTCTTAGGATATGACGATGTTAATTCCACCATTACGCCCCAAAGTTATGTGGCCCAAAGTGCTCAAGCCGGCTTAAATCCTCTTTCAGAATTAAAAATTGCCCAAGATGTTATTGAAGCCAAAAAAACGGCTGATTTGGTAATTGTTTCCCTACATTGGGGAACAGAATACAAAACCGCGCCCAATAATAATCAAATAAAAATCGCACACGTTGCCATAGACAATGGCGCTTCTATTGTCATCGGCCACCATCCGCACGTTGTCCAATATTTTAATGGGCAACCGTATGAAAAGTATAAAGACGGCTACGTTTTTTACAGCTTAGGTAATTTTGTTTTTGATCAAATGTGGTCAGAAAATACCAAAAAAGGACTGATTGCCCGCATTTCTTTAAAAGGCAAAAATATTGAAAAAGTGGAAGGCATACCAATTACGATTTACGATTATTTCCAGCCGAAAATAGATTGACAGAATGAAAAACTATGTTTTAAAACTAAAAATGGACGAGGAGATTATCTGGTCCATTTTACAGTTTTGCCAAAAAAACCATATTTCATCTGGCTATTTTTATGGCCTTGGCGCTGTAAACCAAGCAGAGCTGGCTTTTTACGATTTAAAAAAGAAAAAATACCAAGAAAAAATTTTTAATGAACCAATGGAAATTGGCTCGCTTTCCGGCAATATTGCATCATTGGATAAAAAATTGATTATCCATTGTCACGCCGTTTTAGGGAAAAAAGATTTTTCTACCATATCCGGACATCTTAAAAGTGCGATTGTTTCCGTCACCGCTGAAATAATCAGTACGCCCTTAGAACAAAAATGAAAACGAAAATTTGACCCAAAAACCGGCCTAAACCTTTTAGATTTGCCGAAGTAGTGCTATAATGAACTTGTGATGAAATTTCAGACACCAAAAGGCACCCGCGATTTTTTGCCTGAGCAAAATTATTCAAGGCGAAAAGTCATTAAAACATTAAAAGATGTTTATCTTTTGTATGGTTTTGAACCGTGGGACGGACCTTCGTTTGAATATTTGGAAACTCTAACCAAAAAAAGCGGAGAGGAGATAAAAGATGAAATCTACGAGTTTGAAGACAAAGCCGGCCGAAAAATCGGACTTCGTTTTGAGCTGACTGCTTCGCTGGCGCGAATTATCGCTCAAAATCCCAACCTCAAAAAACCGCTTAAATTATTTAATATTGGCAAGGTCTGGCGTTACGAACGTCCGCAATCCGGTCGTTTTCGCGAGTTCTTGCAGGCAGATGGCGATATTATTGGCGTTTCCGATATGACCGCGGAAATTGAACTTTTGAATTTAGCCAAAACTGCCTTAAAAAAACTCGGCTTTATTGATTATCAAATACTGCTTTCCAATCGCAAAATTTTAAATGGCATTATTGAAAATTTTGGACTTTCAAAAAAACAAAACCAGGTCTTGCGCCTGCTTGATAAATTAGAAAAGATAGGCGAGGGCAAAGTCCAAAAAGAACTTGAAGGTAAAGGCATCAATAGCCAGAAGTCAAAAGATTTAATTAAATTTATCACTCAACGAGGGGATAATAAACAAAAATTAGCCCAGGCAGAAAAATTACTTTCTGAAAATAAAGAAGCCCTTTCTGGCATTGCTGAATTAAAGCAGATTTTAGAAATAATTGACGAGCCGGTGATTGATTTTTCTTTGGTGCGCGGGCTTGATTATTACACGGGGCCGATTTTTGAGATTAAAGTTGGTGAAAAACGCCAAGAGAGCATTGCTGGCGGAGGAAGATATGACAATTTAATCAAAGATTACGGCGGCAAAGATACGCCAGCTTGTGGTCTTTCTTTTGGCATTGAACGATTATTTGAACTGCTATCAAAGCAAAAATCAAAATTTCAGTCAGATTGCCAAGTTTATGTAGCTTATCTTTTTTCCGAGCTTTTTCCAGAGGCGCTAAAGGTAACCCAAAAATTTCGCAAAGCCGGAATAAATACCGATCTGACTTTGCAGAATAAAAACCTATCCAAGCAACTTGAATATGCGAGCGCTAAAAAAATTCCTTATACTTTTATGATTTTTTCTAATAAAGAATCGAAGCTCAAAGATATGAAAAAGGGGACTGAAGAAATTTTAAGTACCGAAGAAGCAATCAAAAAATTAATGGGCTAATTCTTTTAGCTTTTTGATGTTTTCAAGATCAGGTCCTTTATTATCAAATCCCGGCACTTCTAAAATAAGAGGGATTTTTTGTATTTGAGGAAGATGCAAGATTTTGCGAAATGTTTCATCACCTAATTTGCCATGTCCAACATTTTCGTGGCGGTCAACATGAGAAAATAGACCAGATTTGCTATCGTTTATATGTAAGCAAACCAGCTTAGCAAGACCGATTATTTTATCAAATTCCTTTAAAATATTAACCGGGTTTTTGCGCCAATCATATCCCGAGGCAAAAGTATGAGCAGTATCTAAACAAAAACCAATTCTGACTTTATTTTTTATTCCTTTATAAATTCCTGCCAATTCTAAAAAAGTATCGCCAATATTATTGCCAGAACCGGCGCTGGTTTCCAAAATAAGGGTTGAGTGTGAATCGCTTTTTGCTAAAATTTCATCAAGGCATTTGATAATCTGCGGTTTTAGCTTGGCAAAATCCTGACCTTTGGTAGAACCAAGGTGAAAAATTACCCCATTGCCTTTCATTTTGGCATTAATATTTAAATAGGAAATTAGTGACTTTTTAGAATTTTCCAAAAGAAATTTATTTTCCGAGGCCAGATTTATTAAATAAATTCCATGAAAAAAAATATATTTAATCCCGGCTTCTTGGCATTTTTTCGCGAAATTTTCTGCCTGCTCATTTGTAATATGAGACGGATTCCAGTTTTGCGGCGCTGAAGCAAAAATTTGAATTGCCGAGAGTCCCATTTTCTTTGCCTGCAAAATCGCTTCATCAAATCCTTTGCTAATTTTGATATGCGCACCAAAAATCATAATTTCATTATACTATTTTTTATTTTTGTTTGCCTCTTTATTATCGCCAAAACGCTTGTTATCTTTTTGGTGTGGAGGCCTTGAAACACAAAATCCAAGAAGTCGCCAAAATATAAATGGAAATATAATTTGACATCTCTCCAAAATCATCATAAAATGACAATGTAATAATCTGGGTATAAAATTAAGAAAAATTTATAAAGGGAGGGAAATTGAAAAAAGTACTCATTATTCTAATTATTGTGGGGATTGTTATTTTTGGTATTGCCGGTTTTGGATTTTACAATGGCTATCGGACTAAAACTTATGCCAAAAATGTTAATTCAATTATGGCTGACAGCAACTCAAAATGGTCGATTGATAAATTTGAAAATGAAGGTCAAACTAATACCGATTCACTGAAACTTCTTGAAGGATATGCCAATACGATGAAAACCGATTGTCAGGCCCAGTCAACAAAATTGGATACTTTGAAAGCACCCGGCAAAGCCAAGCAATTAGGTTTAGATACAAACAGCTATTTTGACACTTGCGTTACGGTTGCCGATCAAGTGTTGGTATTAACGACTTACACCAATATTTTGACCGAAATTGGCACTAGTATGGCCTCGCTTTCATCTACCGGATCAAGTGATATGACAGTGCTCGCCAACCAGCTGGATCAAACGCACCAAAAGTTTTCTGAAAGCATTAAAAAATTAAAAGCAGCCAATCCGCCGACTTCATTTAAAGAATACAACCAACAATTTATTACTGCTTTAGAGCAAATGGATAATCTTTTTGTTCAACTTTCTGCGGCCGCTAAAGCAAATGATACCAGTCAAATGACGACCTTGAGCACACAGCTTAGCAGCACTGGTTCTCAAATGTCAAATCTAAAAGCACCGGATACGAATCAAATGACTACTGAAATGGTCTCTGCTGATCAGAAAAGTAAATTACAAACTTTGCCGGCAAAAATTAAAACACAGGCAGATAGTTTAACCAATACATTATTTATCCTTAGTTTTTAAATAACTGATGTCTTTTCTTAAAATGTCCAAAAAGAGTTCAAAATTAACTACTAATCCTGATAATAAACCAATTGAGGTTAATCCATTTTTGCGTACCGAAGAAAAGCATAGAGATTGGTATGAGCCCAATGTTATAGGAAAGCAACGTGGTAAGCCAAGATATGATTTGAAAGAAATCAAAAAACCGAAGAAATAAAAAAGAGCTAAAATAAGCATTGCTATTTTTCCGTGTTTGCGGTATAACACAGCTAGTTTCGCACATATAGCTCGTGGAGGTGAGAACGATGGCAACCGTACAAGATTACGGTAATGGTGTGTATTATGTTGACAGGTCGGGCGTTGAACCTATTGGTCTGAAAATTTCCAAACTCATTAAGAAGGAAAGAAAATCCCCGAAAATCGTCGTTCCAAATATTGACGATGCTTGTTGTAATGTTTATACAGACGGTTATTACGTCATTTTTGAACGAGATTTTAAATAATATCCATACTTCCAAACAACTTCGAAAAGCCTTTGGGTTTCACCCAGGGCTTTTTTTGTATCT
>CAZFRP010000032.1:0-8528 GCA_964521415.1 uncultured Candidatus Saccharibacteria bacterium
CGAAAGATATTGATGCCGGTTCGCTATTGCCGAAGGCAATCCCGCAAAGCGGGCATCCGGGCATCCCGAAAAGAGAATATATGAAACTGCGACCATTTACTAAACTTTCAATCTTACTTCTTATTGCCGGGGCGGCGCTGGGGCTTTTTTTGACCGCGCAATGGCGGGCAAAACCTTCGCGCGTGACCAGTCCGATTTTGCCGTATACGAGTTTGCGCGATGCCCGCGATATTTTACAAGATGAAAATACGAATTTAAAAAAACAGATTGCGGATTTGCGCAATCAAATAAACGAAGATCAGGATTTATTAAAACGCGCCAGGATTACTTCATCTTCTTCATTTGATGAGCTTGAAAAACTTAAGTCCCAAATCGCTTTAAGTTCACAAAATGGCGATGGGGCAAAAATTATTTTAGCAGACAGTAGTGCGACCCCGGCAACAACAGATACTATTGTTCACGCTGCGGATTTACGTGATTTAATCAATCTGATTTGGGCTTCGGGTGCCACGGGCATTTCCATAAATGACCAGCGCGTTTCTGCTTCCACCTCAATCGATTGCATCGTTAACACAATTTTAATTAATAACGCGCGGCTTTCATCGCCGTTTGTGATTGTGGCTGTTGGCCGCCAAGATGAGATATTAAAAATGCTAAATGATCAAAATATCCTAATGGATTTGCGCCGCCGCCAAAAGCTGGGCGTAAAATTTGAGTATGAGCCGGTAAAAAATTATACCTTGCCATCGTATGACGGAAGTTATAATGTGCAATTTTCGAAAATAATACAGTAGGGAAAATGTATACCAAAAAAAATATTTTAATTTTAACTTTAATCGGCATAATACTCGGTTTTTTGATTATTCGCCAGCTTTATCTAACAAAACAAGCCGAGAAAATAAAGACTGGCGAAGACAATCAAATGCTTGCCTTAGAAATTTCCCAACTTATTAAAGCTAATTCTGATTTGCGACTTGAAATGACAAATCTTTCCACAACGCAGGAAAAATATAACAAATCATTAGAAGACAAAAAAGGCGCCTCTGAAGAACTTTCAAAAAACTTAGAAAAATATAAAATTATTTCCGGGGTGACAAAAATTGCAGGTCAGGGTGTTGAGATAAAAATTGAAGGGGGAATAGAGCAAGAACAGCTGGTTGATTTGGTCAATGCCTTGCGTAATATCGGCGTTGATGGTGTAAGTATAAA
The DNA here is from genome assembly GCA_964521415.1 of uncultured Candidatus Saccharibacteria bacterium. GTDB lineage: Bacteria > Patescibacteriota > UBA1384 > JAPLVJ01 > JAPLVJ01 > CAZFRP01. The sequence goes on from CAZFRP010000032.1 coordinate 1,210, forward strand.
TAGCAAACGTTTTATTATTTCTTCTTATTTTACCAAAACAGCGGAGGGAATTTATTTAGGCGGCACGAAGATTTCCGCGCCATATGTTGTTAGTGTCGTAGGAAATGGTGCCCTTGTTAAAGAATCTCTGCTTCGCCGCGGCGGAATTATTGATCAGATAAAAGAAAGCGGCGATGATATTAAAGTTAATGTAGAGCAAAAAGAAGAGATTATTTTGCCTGCTTCTTGATTTTGAGATCCTGTAGATTTAAAATAGAATCAAATGACAAAAATAGATATTTCCACTAAGACAATTTTAAAGATTTTGGGATTAGTGATTTTATTTTGGTTTTTGTGGGCGATCCGAGATATTCTGGTTTTGCTTTTTGTGGTTTTAATTCTCGTGGCCGCTTTTCACCCTACCATTGACATATTGGAAAAACACCGAGTGCCGCGATTACTTTCTGTAATATTACTTTATCTTGGACTTCTTTTGGCTTTTTCTTTTCTTATTTATCTTATTGTTCCGCCGATTATCGTGCAGGTAAATGAACTGACACAAAATTTACCTTTATACATAGAAAAGACCAACCTGCTTTACGGACAAATTAAAGATTATCTGCCCTCACTCCAGAATAATTTAGAAAACATCGCCAATAATTTAGGCAAATTTACGACTAATATTTGGTCTGCCGGACTTTCAATTTTTGGCGGCCTAATTTATTTTATCACCGTACTGGTTTTGACTTTTTATGCTCTTTTAGAAAAGAATGGTCTTGATGCGGTTTTGGTTTCGTCTCTACCGCTTTCGCACAAAGAAAAAATTTTAAATATTTTTCATAAAATCGGTGTTAAAATGGGTTCCTGGTTCCGAGGGCAACTTCTTTTGTGTCTAATAATTGCCATACTTGATTTTATTGTTCTTTTGATTTTAGGAGTTCCTTATGCTTTGGTTTTAGCAGTACTAGCCGGAATTTTGGAGATAATACCAAATATCGGCCCGGTGCTTGGTGCGATTCCGGCAATTTTAGTGGGTTTAACTGTTTCGCCCCTAACCGCCTTAATTATTGGTTTGGCTTTTTTGGGCGTTCAGCAGCTTGAAAGTCAAATTTTAGTGCCAAAAATTATGGGCCGCGCAGTTGGGCTTTCACCTATCATTGTCATTATTGCGCTACTTGTTGGCGGCAAATTACTGGGAATTGGCGGTGCGATTTTGGCTGTGCCTGCCGCAACGGCAATTATTGTGGCGATTTCCGAATGGCGAAAAACTTAAAGATATTTTTTGACATTTTGCCAGATTTTTTCGGCAATTTCCTCGCGAGAGAGGATTTTTTGGTTTTTAGTACATTTAATAATCGGCCAGTTAAATTTCTTGGCTAAAAATAAATACTGTTGCTCAACATTTTTTTGGAAAGTTAAATTTGTATCATAGATATCTTTTTTGTCCATCCTTTTTTCGACCAGTTTTTGAGCTATTTCAGCCGGAACATGAAGAAATATCACCTGATTTTCTTCTGGCAATTGATTTATTTTATATTCTAACTCGCTTTCCCAGACAAGATATTTTTCGCGCTCTTTTTGGGGTAATTTTGCCGACTGGAAAGCTAAATTAGCAGAAACATATCGATTTGTTAAAACAATGTAACCCTTATTGAGCCAGTCAAGAATTTTGTCCTTGGCTAAAAATCTATCACCAGCATAAAGTAAAGAAACAAAATATGGATTTGCTTCGTAAATATCGCCGTATTCACCACGGAGATATTTAGCTACCATTTTTCCGTAAAAAGAATCTTTATAGCGAGGAAAGTCAATCGTTTTGACTCTATAACTTTCTTTTTTAAGCCGCTTTTCTAACAAATCAAGCTGAGTTTTTTTCCCCGAGCCGTCAGTACCATCTAAAACAATTAATTTACCCTTCATTTCCTAATCCTTTGTAGAACCATAAAACTATATGGATAAGAATTTTCTGTATCAGCAAGATAATCCTTTCTTTTAATTTCTTGCCACTCTTCTTTATTGATTTTTGGAAAAAAAGCATCGGCATCAAATTTGTGATGTACGACGGTAAGGTAAAGTCGATCGGAAATTGGTAATGCTTGTTTATAAATTGAGGCACCGCCAATAATCATAGTTTCTGGTTGGTTTTTGGTCAAATCCAATGCCTCCTGTAGAGAATGAACAACTTTTATTCCTTGGGAGTGGAAATTTTTATCAGAAGTAATAATAATATTTTCGCGGTTTGGTAAAGGTTTGCCAATTGATTCAAATGTTTTTCTGCCCATAATGACCGGTTTACCTAAAGTTATCTTACGAAAATGTTTCATATCTGCTGGCAAATGCCAAAGTAATTGGTTCTTTTTGCCAATTTCATTATTTTCACCGATTGCAACAATAATAGATATCATCAGACCGCCATGGGTGCTTTTATTGTCGGATGATATTTGTAATCAATCAGTTTAATATCATCCATAGTAAATTTATCTATGTCTTTGATCTTTGGATTGAGCCAGAGCTTGGGAAGGGAATATGGTTTGCGTTTAAGTTGTGTTTTGACTTGCTCAAAATGATTTTTATAAATATGAGCATCACCAAGTATATGAACAAATTCGTAAGGTTTTAAATTAGTTGCTTGAGCAATCATATGAAGCAATAGCGAATACGAAGAAATATTAAATGGAACTCCTAAGAACATATCACAACTTCGTTGATACATAGATAATGATAATTTACCCTTTGCTACATAAAACTGAAAAAACATATGGCAAGGCGGCAGGGCCATTTGTTCTAATTCGCCTGGATTCCAAGCTGTAACAATTAATCTTCGATCATAGGGATCGGTTTTGATTCTTTCTATAACATCTTTAAGCTGATCGATTGGTTTTTTAGAATAAGGTGATTGCCAGGAACGCCATTGAACGCCATAAACCCTCCCGAGGTCTCCCTCAAATTTTGCTTTTGGTTTCCAATAAGGGGCTTCGGCGTTGGCGTCCCAAATATGGCTGCCTAATTCTTGTAGTTTTTTAACATCAGAACTTCCTGAAATAAACCAAAGTAATTCTGCCTTCATAGAATTGAAGGCGAATTTTTTGGTGGTCACAACTGGATACCCTTTTTCCAAATTAAATCTCATTGGAACACCGAATAGTCCGCGAGTATCAATTCCTGTTCGCGATGGTCGGTCAGTACCGCGCTCCATAATTTCTTTTAAGACATTAAGATATTGTTTCATATTTTTTCCTCTCTCACGTTTTATTTTTCTTCAAATCGTCCCTCAAAAGTGTGTAGTAATTCTTCAGCCCAAGCGATCACTTCTTGAGTATAAAAATGTTGATTAAAACCAGGTATTTGTTGTGAGTTAGCATATGTTTTTAAATGTGGATGTTGGTTTCTTAATATTTGGACAATTCCCGGAAGATATTTCTTCTCAACGAGGCCATAAAGGCCATAAAGTACATAACCTAGTCGTTCTGCTGCTTTAAAAATTAGCCCCTCAAGCAATGCTCCTGAATTCAAAAAAGATAAAATTTCTAATAACATTGGATAATTTTTGAATCTTGTGGTATTTTTGTTATTCCCATCTGCAACATATTGGAGGAGATAACAGTTTAGCAACCAGATAGCTAATCCCGCTGGTGCATCGCGAAACAGAGCTAAAAAATAATCAAATTCGCCAGTTTCGTGGTCTATTTTTTTATCTTTATACAAAATATCACCTTGTCCAATTTCACCAATATCATGGAGTAAAAAAGCTTGTTTCAGAAAAATATTATCTGGTTTTGCGCATTCTTTTGTTGTTATATATCCTTCAGCTTTTTCACTAATAGTTTCAATTAAGTAAATATCCCGTAAAGTATGAATAAGCGATGTTTCTCGTTCAATGTTATCACGGTAGTTAGACCACCTTGGGACTCGATTCAATGCTTCCATAATTTGTAACCAATTAAAGTCATTATGTGTATAAGGAGCAAAATACTTTAGCGCTATTTTTCCCGCAGTTCTGACTATGGTTTGGGAATTGTTCCTTCTTATTTTATAATAATCTCGGGCTAAAATGTTTGGATTTTCCCTTACACGATACATTAGTTTAATAAGTGAAGGAACCTTATTAATTGTATCATTGGTTATTATTTCTATACTTTGTTTTTTCATTTTCTCCTTAATTTAATTAAAACATAAAAAAACGAAAAAGCGCAATATTCAAGAAAAAAAGACGCTCGCTTGCGCTTTGCGTCTCTATTTTGTTTCTACAAATTGTCCTTTAAATTGTTCTAAAAGTTGTTCCACCCAATCAATTGTTTGTGACGTGTAAAACTCTCTTTCAAAATATGGTAATGATTCGATGTAACTTACAAGATGATCGTGTTGATTTCTTAATATCTGGATAATCGCCGGAAGATATCCTTTTTCTAAAAGTCCGTAAAGGCCATAGAGTACGTAGCCAAGTCGTTCAGCGGCTTTGAAAATATAGGATTCAAGTTTCTGTTTTCTTTTATGATGATTGATTATCTTGATTGCGTCCGGGTAATCTGCAAATCTCTCACGGTTTTTGGCCGGTTTATCCAAAACGTATTGAAGTAAATATGCTCTTTGCAGCATATATTTTTGGTCTTCTGGCAAAGAACTGATTGTTTCTAAAAAGTGTCTATATTCTAACCCTTCGTTTGCAGAATCTTTATGTTTATACAAAACATCTCCTTGTCCAATCTCGCCTAAATCATGCACCAAAAAAGCAGCAAGAAGTAATTGGTGGTCGGTTGAAAAACCAGATTGCTCTACAGTGGTGATTAGTTGTCTTATAAGGTATGAATCGCACAAGGTATGGAGAAGTGAATCTTCTTCATCTACAAAAATACGGTAGTTTGCCCAACGGGGGACTTGAGATAGTTGAGTAAAAAGATTATTCCACCATTCTACTTTACCAAAACCAAAAACCGTATCGGCAAGAATCGCTGCAACTCTCGGTAAATAATTGAGTTGTGTATAATCTACTTCGCATTTTTCAGTTAAACGAAGTGGGTTTTGTCTTACATTTTTCATAAGTTCGATTAGGTGAGGCACTTGTTCTTCTGTTGCTCTAATAACTTCGGATACGTCGATTGCCAACTTTTTCACCTCCGGTGCATTGGAAAGGTGCAGATATTAAATTATAAAACAAAATTTGACTTTTTGTAAAATTGATTGCTAAAATAAAATGTTTTCTAAAGGAAAAACAGGAGGTGATAGAGATGATAAGAGCGGTCTTTACTGATGCAATGAACACTGTTTTTATGCCGAAAGGCGGAAGATGGGCACTTTACCAACGATTACTTGATGAATGTGCAGGAATTGAGGCAAGCGAAATAAATATTGAATCTGTTTATAAAAGAGAAAGACAGGGCAAAGAAAAAACTACCTCAATACCTGAAGGTAAACTACCACCAGGTTTTTATCGTGAATATTGGAGCGAAATCAACGCTGCTATTGTTTTAGCTTTTAAACCAGAGATAGGAAAAGAAGTAGCCTTACGAATAGGCGAGCAGATCTATCTTGAGGTGATGGGAAACCCAGAACACTACCAGTTTGAAAGCAGTGTTGCCGACGCTATTCGTTCATTATGTAATAGATCTGTTTCAGTGTTTTTGACTACTAATCAAGAACCAGATTGCATTCAAGGGTTAGTTAATCATTTCGGTGTAGGTGGTTTGTTTACTCGGGTTATTACTTCAGACGAAACCGGCTATAAAAAGCCCGATCCGCGATTTTTTAAGGAGGCGATTGAGATTTCTAAAATTCCTGCAAATCAAATTGCTGTTGTCGGTAACAATCCCACAAATGATATGAAAGGCGCAGCAGAAGCAGGAATACTACAAAGGTTTCTCTATGATCCGCGTGGAGAACATGGTGATACGGAAACAGAGGTTAGTTTCACTAAGATTCAGCTCTTAGACCAACTTGTAGATTACATAGAGTAGACTATTCGATTTTCTTGACGGCCTGGCGGTCGTTTTTTCGTTATTTTGAACGAAGTGAAAAACAAGGTCTTTGTCAAAGGTGAGGTTCTTATTACGAAGTAGCAAGGTTCTTGAATGAAATTCAAGGTTCTTATTTATACGACACATAATTTTTGATAGAGCAACTGTGTTCTACGAAACAATCAAGATTATAATTTTTCTTTGTCGGACAATTTAACTGTCTTCATCAAGGTTTTATCCCACTCCGTCAAGACTTCGCGGGATTTCGCTTCGCTCAAATTTTTCGGCCCGGGACCGGAAATTTCTGACAAAGATTTTTTACTTCAGCTCGGATCTTTTTGATATTATTATTTTTATCAATTTCTTTTTTAAAATTGGCAATATAAGAAAGCCGTTCTTCTTTTGACGTTGTCGGTAAGCGATAATGCCTGATTTCATTAACAACAGCAAAAATCCATTTAGCGATTTGTTTCATTTCTTTTTCTTTCATACCGCGCGACGTTATTGCCGGCGTGCCCAGGCGAATACCCGAAGGATAAAATGGAGTAGAGAGATCTTTGGGAATAGTGTTTTTATTTGCCGTCATCCCCGCGGCTTCAAGCGCATGCTGGCCAAAGATGCCGCCCCCAGGACCTAAAATTGGCACTAAATCCAAAAGCAAAAGATGATTTTCGGTGCCGTTTGCGACCAAAGAAAGACCGAGTTTTTTTAATTCATCTGCTAATATCTTGGCGTTTTTGACAATTTGTGCACCGTATTTTTTGAAAACCGGTGTAGCTGCTTCTTTCAAGGCCACGGCAATGGCGGCTGTTTGATGATCGTGCGGTCCACCTTGCAAGCCAGGAAAAACTGCCTTGTCAATTTTATCAGCCAGCTCTGGATCTTTTTTAAGCCCTTTTTTGGTTGTCATAATCATCCCGCCGCGTGGCCCGCGCAAGGTTTTGTGAGTTGTTGTTGTAATAATATGCGCATATGGAACAGGCGAGGGATGAACGCCAGCAACAATTAAACCCGCAACATGGGCAATATCCGCTGCCATATAAGCGCCGACTTTATCCGCAATTTCTGCAAAGGCCTTATAATCATATTTATAAGGGTATGCTGTCGCTCCGACCCAAATCAGTTTTGGCTTATGTTCTTTGGCTAATTTTAAAACTTCGTCCGTATCAATGTGACCATCAGCCATAACGTGGTACGGTACGCTTTTATAAAAAATCGCGGTGGCCGAAACTTTCCAGCCATGCGTTAAGTGTCCGCCATCAGGTAGATTTAAACCCATTATTGTATCCCCGGGCTTACAAGTTGCTAAATAAACTGCCAAATTAGCTGGACTGCCTGAATAGGGCTGAACATTTACATATGGCACGCCAAATAATTTTTTTGCCCGCT
>CAZFRP010000033.1:0-7819 GCA_964521415.1 uncultured Candidatus Saccharibacteria bacterium
TTTGGTAACCGATATTGAGGTACTAGAACTTAAGAAAATTAAGGTGCAAGTAGCTGGCCATCCTTTGCCTGATAAAAATTCGCTTGCCTCTACTCAGCGGATTATCCGCGAAATCCGTGCTATTTCTCCGGTTATCCGTTTATCTGATACTCTGATACTCTGTTTATTTACTGGCGGCGGCTCGGCCTTGTTTTGCTGGCCAAATACCAGCGTCAAACATTATGGAGAAATTAATGAGCAATTGATAAAATCTGGTGCTGACATTATGGAAATAAATGTGGTGCGTAAGCATTTAGATAGGGTAAAGGGCGGCGGGTTGGCAAAAATAATCGCGCCTCGTAAGTGCTTAACGCTTCTTGTCTCTGATGTGCCTGGAAATGATATTGGGATAATTGCTTCAGGACCTGTAGTTTTAGATAAGACCAATATTTCCGACGCCCAAGAAATTGTGGCAAAATATCATTTGCCTAAAATGAAATTTTTAGAGACAGGGAAAGATGGAAAATATTTTAAGAATGTTAAAAACCATTTGCTTGGGACAAATATACTGGCGCTTGATGCAATGAAGGATAAAGTAGAGCAATTAGGATACAAATCAAAAATTTTGACAGATAGCTTAGTGGGTGATGCAACCAATGTCGGACAAAAGTTTTTAGAAAAAGTAAAGCCCGACGAAGCATTGATAGCCGGCGGTGAGACGACCATGAAAGTTGAGGGGAACGGCCGTGGGGGCAGAAATACCCATCTCTGTCTTGCTGCACTGCCTTATTTAAAGTCAGATACCTGTCTTTTATCTATAGATTCTGATGGGAATGATAATACCGATGCAGCAGGGGCAGTAGTTGATACAGAGACAATTGTGCGAGCCAAAAAACTTGGGCTTGCGTCGGACAATTACCTAAAAAACTTTGATTCTTATAATTTTTTCAAACAAACCAATGATTTAATCAAAACCGGAAAACTGCCGACCAATATTTCTGATTTACTATTAGTTTTGCAACGCCCTTAAAACAACTTGATTCCAGCCCGCAGGGCCTTCTTCTTCAATTAAATAAATTTTTTCTGACACTGCCTCTGCGCCCACGGCTTTTTTGGGATTTTTGACAATATATCCTTCATTACAATGCTGGCAAAATTCTATATCTGCTTGCGCGTCCCCCAGGCCAATCGTATGAATATTGCCAAATTCTTTTTTAAATAGTCCGGTTAAAATTTCAACCGCCCGTATTTTTGACTTTGAACCCATTATTTGGCAAAATCTACCGCCTACGCTCATAAAATAACCTCTTTTTTCAATTTCGGCTTTGATTTTTGCTTGCGTCTCTTTTATTTGTTCTTCCGGGACATTCAAAATTTTAAATCCTTCTTGATATTCTCTTTCCTTTGCGCGATAAGCTTCTTCAATGGTTTTAAAATCCACTTCGCGTTGAAATTCTTCAGCAGTCATATCCCCAATTCCTTGAACTTCAAGATCGGTCGCCTCTGCCGCTTCTTTCATTACTTTTCTTACCTCTTCATAAGGTTTCCCCAACTCAATTTTAATGAATTCGTCTACGTCAATGATTTTTTCATCAGGCAATTCTTTTTTAATATCAAAAGAGAAGTATTTCTTGGGAATATAAATTGCCCCGCCATTTTCTACCACAAATGGCGCGGTTCCCCAGAGTCCCATTTGTTTCAAAATCGCCCCGTTTTCCGCCTTTGTTTTCGAAGTTACCGAAACAATTGGCGTTTTGGTTTCTTTGACTCGCGCTAACGCCGGTTTTGCCGCCTCGTAAGAATATGTTTCGTGATCAAGCAAAGTGCCGTCTAAGTCTGTGAAAATTATTATTTTGTGGGCCATTTTGGCTCTCGATTTTTGAATTTGTTCTGGTATTCCTTGATTTCATTAATTGCTGGCCGCTGGTCTTCAATAATTTTTATGCTTTTAAAATCATATCCGCCTTCCTGCCACTTTGGTTCACGCAAAAGTCGCACTTTTTTGTGAATATCCAAACGATTAAATACGGCCTGCATAATTCCAAAAGATAGTTTAGATAAATGTGAAAGGGGTGAATTGCGATGGATTCTCTCCTTAAGATCAACTTGGCCAATTACAGATAGCCCCCATTTTTTATAAATATCGATTAGCATACAGGTTTCAACGGCATAATTAACACAGATAGGAATTTGTTCAATAATTTCTCGTCTTATGGCGTATTCTCCAGCGAGCGGCTGAAGTATGCGCGTAAGCTCTGGGTAAAAAGTGTTTAAAATTGGCCGCAAGCAAAGCTCAGTCACTCTGCCGCCTCCGACAGAATGCAGAACGCCATCAATTCTAATGGGTCTTCTGTAAAAACCTTTAACAAATCCTAAATCGGGCTTATTAAGCAGCGGTCCTAAAAGGCCATAGACAAAACGATTGCTAAAATTTTCAATATCTCCGTCAACCCAAACAATAATGTCGGTATCAAGTACATAAATACTTTTCCAGATATTTTCTCCCTTGCCCCATTTAGGAAATTCTTTAAATTTTATGCTGGGCAAAATTTTATGGACTTCATAAACTTTTGCTCCGGCTTTCCTGGCTAATTTGGCCGTGTTGTCTTCAGAATCACTATCTAAAACAATTAATTGGTCAATAAGTGATTCTTTTATCATCAACTCATCTTTAATTTTTTTGACAATTTCAAAAATCGTCGCTTCCTCATTTTTGGTCGGAACGCAGACGCCAATGGTTAAATTTTGCTGCTTCTTTTTCTTTACTAGCCGATGTATGCGAATAAAGTCCTTGTAATGAAAGGTATTTTCTTTGTACCAAGTGACTAATTTATCTTGGGTTGTGTCTTCCATATTACTTTGGTTTTAATTCTAAAAACAATTTGGTTAATTTTTCTAAATTCCAATTTTCAAAAATCAGCGAAGCCGTGGCTTTCAAATAATAAGGAACCAGATTTTTCGCTGGTCGTCTTTCTTTCAAGTAATCGTAGACAATTTTCACCCAGTCATTTTGAGATATTATACCATATTTTCGCAATTTCTGCAGGTCAATACTGATTTTAGGCGGCCGCTCATTTGATTTTGTGCCAAAAACCGGAATTTTTTTGATGTTACTTTCTTTTTCCCATTTATTTTTATTTTGGTTTGCCAGCTCAAATAGTTTATCAGAAACAGCAATGAACATATCTTTTAAATCTTCAGGATTTTTGGTCTGATGAATTTTTGGCCCAAGATAAACTTGGCAAATACGAAAATTATTAATTATGGCAGTTGTAGTCATAAAAATATCAATACCAAAATTAGCGGGCGGATTTTCTTTAAGCCATTTTAAGACAAGGCGAGAAGAAAAAGCAAAATCGCCGCCAATCGGTTGCCTAATTTCTTTTCCATATAATGCCGTTGTAAGGGGATAGGCAAGAGTATTTGTGATTGTACCGTCATATTGATGACGCAAATAAAGTGGGGTGGCATAATTAAATTCTTTCAAAACTATTGGTAAGAGCATATCTTTTACCCAGGCCGGTGTGATTGCTTTAAGGTCTGCATCAAAAGTAGCGCCAGCCGCCGCATTTTCTTTTTTGATAAACTCAAAGATTGCTTTTAGCCCGCTTCCTTTTCCTTTGGGTCCTTTATCTTTTAAGGCAATTTTTTCAATCCCTGGCGTTTTTGTATTTAAAAAGTTCTTGACTGTACTATCTTTTGAGCCGCCGTCAGAATTTACGATAAATAATTTATCATCGGCAAAATTTTGGAGTAGCCCTTTTGCGATTTGTTCTGTAACAGAGCCGATTGTTTTCTCGTTATTTAAAGAAGGGATACCAACGACAATTTTTTTCATTAGTTTATCTTCCTTAAAATTTCTGCTAATTTTTCTTTAGTTAATTCTATTGAGAAGTTCTTTTTAGTAATTTTGTAATTATTGTCTAAAATTCTATTCTTTGATTTTGAATTAATCCACTGGACAATTTGTTGGCAAAAAAGATCAAGCTCTTTTTTGGGCCACTGCCAAGGATGGTTGAAGTTTTTGGTTTTGATAAAATTAAGAGAGCCGCCTTCTAAGTTTTCAAAAACACTAAAACGCGGAAATCTTCTTACAATAAGCATTTTTTTGTATACACAGCTCTCAAGTACGGGCAAGCCAAATCCTTCCTCAGTGCTAAGCAACGTTACCATATCAGACAGATAATAAGCTTCGGCAATATTAAACTTGACTTTCAAATCTCGCAAAATAAAAACTGGCACGTGATGCTTTTTCGCTTTTGCGAAGATCATTTTTTGGTAATTTATTGTTTCTGGATTGTACTCTTTAAAGCCGCCGGCAATTAACAGTTTGATTGGTCTTTTTATTAAGTTTGATAGATTATAAATAATAAAAATTATATCCTCAATTCTTTTTCTGGTAATAATTCTCGTTGGTTGGAGAAAAAGTAAATCAGAAGGTTGATATTTGATTTTACTTTTAATTTGGTTAATATATAGATGATTAATTGAAATATTTTCGCTAAAATCAAAGCCATTTGGAATTAAATAGCATTCTCTAATTTTTCTTTTTTTGGCTTGAACAAGATCTGATTTATTAATAAAAACTTTGCTAATCGATTTTGATCTGGCTTCATAGATATTTCTAAGCTCTGGGATTGAATCTTTAATGCGTGTATCATATTGGGTATAAAAGTTTACATAAAAGTCATGAATCCGGGCGATAGTTGGAATTTTATATTGCTTGATTGCGTCAAAAAGCCCTTTCGAATAAGGAATATTAAGCGCTGGGCCAAAAGAATTTTCTGCAACCAAAATAAATTTTTCTTGTTGCCACTTTTTTTCGAATAGGCCCATTGTTTTTTCATAAGTGTCCCTAACAATATTGTTATTAATAAAATCTTTATAAGAAATCTTCTTTTTAAACAGACCATCTTGTAAGTCGAGTAGTTTTTTGTTCTCTCTGCCTAAAAATGGGTACCTCGAATCTCGGCCATGAAGTAACTCAATTTCATATCCTAAGTTTTTAAAAATCTTAATCCATTTTTGCGCCTCAATCCAAATAGAATACCCAGGTACTTCCAATAGCCACGCCGTAATAATAATCTTTTTAATTTTCATATTTATGCCTTTAAGACCCCTTTGTATAAGGAAAGAGTTTCTCCTCCCATCTTGTTCCAAGAAAAGTCTAAAATCCTCTTTTTACCCGCTTTGATTAGTTTATCTAGATAATTTTTATCTTCTAATATTTTTTTCATCCCAAAAAATATTTCTTCAAAATCGTATGGGTTGACCATATGAGCAGCGCCGGCAGCGACTTCAGGAAGTGCAGTAATATTTGAAGTAATGACTGGAACATCTGCTGCCATTGCTTCAAGAATAGGCAAACCAAAACCCTCATATAAGGAAGGATACAAGACAATGGTTGATCCAAGGATTAAAGCTTCTAAATCTTCACGTTCTAAATAACCAGGAAGAATCACATCTTTTTCTAAGGCATTGTCATGAATTATTTTTCTGCATTGATCCACCTGTTTATCCAAATATGTCGTTCCTTCATTTTTCCCCGGGATAATTAATTGACAACCATACGCGGTTTTCTTTTTTAATAATGCAAGTGCCTCAATGATTCTTGGCATATTCTTTCTTTCAAAAAAACCGCCGACGGCAATAAAATATTTATTTTTAATATTGAGTTTTTCTTTAACTGATTTCAATTTTTGAGTTAAATTTTTTGGTTTTTCTGGAATTGTTAAGCCATTATAGATTACTTTGATCTTGGATTGATTTACTTTTAATGTTTCTATTATGTCCTTTTTGGAAAAATTAGAAATAGTAATTACTTTTGATGCTCTTTTGACTGAATTATTGATCAGATTTTTATATAATTTAAATTGCCAATCGCTTAAAGCTTCCAAAATTTTAAATGGAATAACATCATGTATTGTTAATACAGTTTTGCAGGGCAAATTTTTAGGAATACCCCAATTTAAAGAACAGTGGTAAATATCTGGGCTTATTTTTGCTACCAATTTCGGAAGAATGTAATTTTCGATATGAACCTCTTGTAAATCTATTTTGCGCGGCCTCTCAATGGTGAGAAAATGCGCACCCTTAAGATCAGATGTTCCTTGTAACTTAGCCGGTCCAATGATAAAACATTCAACCTTTTGGTTTATTAGATATTTAACCAAATTAATCAGTTGTTCAGCTACGCCGGTTAAGGTAAGACCTAAAATACGGCCATCAAAAGCAATTTTCATTAGGTTAATGTTTCGAACAAATTAATATATTTTTTTGCTATTTTGGACCAAATCATATTGCGCCCGAAATGATACGTCCTATTCTCATATTGTTTTCTTTTTTGTGGATGATCAAATATATCGATTACTTTCTTGGCTAACATTCCTGCATCATCAACTGGGACGATTATACCTTTTTTTTCGCTTAAGATATCTTTGGCATAAATAAAGGGAGTCGCAATAATACATTTTCCAGCAACCAGAGCATAAGCTAAGGTACCACTTGAAGCCAAATTTAGAACGTTTGTTGTATTTATAAATATATCGGCTGCCTGAAGATTTATAATAATTTCTTTTAAAGTTAAATAGCGGTTTATAAAACGGACATTTTGTTTAAGATGTAGCTTTTTGACCAATTCTTTAAGAAAATTCATATATCCCGAGGATAAATTTGGATGCGTTTCTCCCATAATCAGATAAATCGTATCTGGGTATTTTTTCAAAATTTTTGACATTGCTTTGATGCCTTGTTCAAAATTTTTACCTTTACCGATTAATCCATAAGATAAAAGTAGATGATTTTTTGTCAAACCCAATTGTTTTTTAACTTTATTTTGATCAATTTTTTTAATATCTGGCGCACCATGAGGAATGACAACCACTCGTTTTTTTGATAAATGAAAATCTTTTTGAATTTTTAATGCACTGATCTGGCTCATAGTAATAATTTTGTCGCTATTATCGATTATTTTTTTTAATGTTTTTAAACGAATTCTTAAATATTTGGTTTTATAAATTTCTGGAAAAAAAACTGTATGTAATGTTGTTACGATTGGTTTTTTAACCAGAGAAAGAAATTCTTTTAAATTGCTTTTTGGTTCAAATAATCCAAATTCATGCTCTAATACAACCAAATTAATATCAGAATTGTTGACATAGTCCGCTGCTTTTTTATAGGTCTGATATTTATCCCTGATTATTATTTGAGAAACCCTATTGTCATATTGAAAATTTGTCCCCGGTTCGTTCAAAGCGATAATTTCCCAGTTAATATTATGATTTTCTTTTCCGATAGTTGTAGCTAAATCGTGAGTAAAATTTGCAATTCCGCATTCTCTCGGTGGCCAAGTTGTAAGATAGGCAATTTTCATACAAAACCATTATACCCCTTTAATTTCTTAATTTAAATCCAATATTTTGTTATAATAACTTTGTCATGAATAAAAGACTTAAAATTGGGTTAATGAGCGCATGGAATACTGATTCGGGCGCTTCAGTGTGCGCTGAGTTAATTGGACGTTCATTTAAAAAATTAGGACACGAGCTTACCGTTTTTTCATTTTTTAGAGACAAGGGAACATTTCACGGCACCAGAATCGCCAGAAAAGATGAATCTTACGTAAAGAGATGTTTTTCGATCTCTCTGCAGCCAAGCCCCCGCCTGAACCCAAAACTAATTTTGGAACGGAATTACGATGTCTTTATGGTTAATGATATTGAGATGCTTCCCTATAAACAACTATATGAAATTTTCCCTAAAATTAAAAAGAAATCTAAAGCCACAATTAATATAATACACACAAATAAACCTTTTGAAGATCGGCTTTTTTATAATTTTG
>CAZFRP010000034.1:0-7544 GCA_964521415.1 uncultured Candidatus Saccharibacteria bacterium
GCGATGTATTTTCTTTGGCTCCTGCAGTTCCTTTTTATTGTAATTCTTTAATTTGTTCTCCTCTACCTCCTGTGATGTCTGCCAGAAAAATAGATACGGAGTAATGGTGGTACCAAAAAAAGCAATCATGGCAAATATAAAGGTTTTATTAAATTCAAAATGCGGCCTTGCAATTTTTTTTAACACAAAAAACCAGTTTGGGTGAATAATAATGACGGTAATAGCATAGACAAGCAATATTAAAGAAAGCCATTTTAAAACTTTAACATATTTATCATATGGAACCAGGATTTCCAAAAATATCACCAAAATAGCAAAAAATAGCGCGCCGGAGACAAAATTAATTCCAGAAAGCATTTTAAGCGAAGCGGACATTGCTCCAAGATCAGCGCCGATATTAACAACATTAGCTACAACCAAAAGCAAAACAATGAAAATTACCACGTATCTTTTATAATGTTTTAGTAATACCCCGGTTAACCCCTGATTGGTAACAATTCCGATTCTAGCGCAAGATTCTTGTATTGCCATCATCATGGGGAGTAACCAAGCCGACATCCAAATCAGAGAATAGCCAAATTTTGCTCCTACTGATGAATAAGTGGCAATTCCAGACGGATCATCATCTGAAGCACCGGTAATAAGTCCGGGGCCAAGCGACTTCCAGTAAAGCTTTAGTTTACGATAAGGATTTTTAACGATTTCTTCGCCTTCCAAAAGACCGGCTTCGGTGATATGGATAGAACCATCAATAGTTTCAATGCCTTTAATAAGCCCCCATTTAACTAATTTGTATGCCAAAACAAGAGGAATATGAAGTTCGCGTCCAAATTCAGAAATTGTTAATAATTTTTTCTGCTCCATTCCTTCCTTAATCAATAATATTGCTAATTTTTACCCAATCGCAAAGGTTGAGTTTTTGCGCTCGTATTTTTATATCTAATCCGGCACTTTTTATTATAGCAAACGCCCTATCTTTAGGGATATGAAAACCGGCAGATAAATTATTGGCTAAGGTTTTTCGACGTGAGGAAAAACCAATTCGGACGGCTTTAAAAAATTTTTTCTCGTTTGCAAGTTTAGTGTTTATATCAACAATGTTTGAAATTTTTAAAATTGCCGAATCAACTTTTGGCACCGGACGAAAAGAATTTCTATTAACGATACTTAAAATTTCTGGTTCTCCATAGAACCGCACCGAAATAGAGAGAATACTCGAATCACCTTTGGGAGCGCAAATTCTTTCTGCCACCTCACGCTGAACAAGTAAAACCATCTCTTGCGGCTTTTTTAAAGATGTTAGGAACATTTTTAAAAGTGGCGAAGTAATATAATAAGGAATATTAGCAACCACTTTGTAATTTTTAGGTAGGTTTAATTTCGGAAAAATCTCACGTATATCGCCAAAAATCACTTCTGTATTGGAAAATTTCTTGAGATTTATTTTTAAAACCTTGGCAAATTTTTCATCTATTTCAACGGCAATGACTTTTTTTGCCCTGCGGGCCAACTCTTTGGTTAAAATTCCGGAACCTGAACCAATTTCAAGAACAACATCTTGCTTATCTAAGGAAGCTGCCTCAACAATTTTAGCAAGCGCTTTTTTATCTACGAGAAAATATTGTCCTAAGCTTTTTTTGAGTTTCATTGGTTATATTTTACTCTATCTTTTCCAATCGAACACTGTTTATAATACCTTTTGATAATGGAACACCTAATCCTTGAAATGCCGCGGTTGAAAGATCAATAATTCTATCGCTTCGCAATCCACCACCAACTATCGTTACTTCAACACTTCTTCCGTTTGATAAATTAACGACACGAACTCTGGTACCTTTTGATAAAATATTGCACGCAGCAATCATTTGACCTGAACTGATATAAAAACTGGCAGCGCCCGTGCCGAAACTGACAATTTTTGTGCCGTAAGCGGTAATTTCATCTTGCGGTTTTTTAATTACCTCATCGCTTATTAATTTTCTCTCAACCTCTAAGCCATTTTCCCGGCGCACCTGAAATTTTTTTTCTTTTATTCCTTCTCTCCCTGTCTGAACTATTTTTGTTTTGCCTTTTTCTAAATTCTGATCATCTTGCTTAATTTTTTTAAAATCGATTGTGATTTGCTCTGTTATAGTGGTTTCAGAAACGCGGGTAATTGTAAGCACAGTATCACCATCAATCTGACTATCAATATTTGGTGAAATTTCGTCTTTATCGCCTAACTCAATATTTTTTTCCTGGAGAAAATCAGAAATTACAGCCTTTTTGGTGCGAAAAACTTTTTTCTCCTGACCGTCTAAAACATTTATAACCGGTGCCCGATAAATAGTAATCTTTGAACCCAACCCAAAAGATGGATCAGGAAAAGCAACAAACTCATCTTCGGGATATACCTTAATATTTTGGTCCCGAAGCATATCAGAGACATAAAAAAACTCCGGCTTTCCATAATATACTTCCTGCCGAATGTTTTGACTACGAAAATCTCTTGAGAGAGTATCGCGGATACTAATTTGATCTGAAACCGTGATATCTAAAGAAGGTTCGTCTTGTTTTTGTGAGACCGTTTCATTTTTGATAACAAGGCATCCTGCAACTACTGAAATAATTATTATTGCTTGCCAAAGACGTAAAATATTTCCTCCTTCTATATTATACAGGATAACAAAGCGATTGATTTTGGTCAAGCGGATTCATCTTCAAAATCAAAATAGGGCGCGAATCGATCAACATACGCCCCTAATCAATAACTTAAAAGCTTGTTGTCGCTTTGCGCCCTAAAGGCCTACTAAGTACTTTGTCGTCCTCTTCCAAAACATTACGTCTTGGCGAAGGCGGCAAATGCGCCTTAGGGCCGATATTTTATAGCCCTAATGGGCTTGCCTGCCCGCCATACAATAATACGATTTGCAGGTAGGCCCACTAGGACTTTATCCACAATTTTAAATGAACGATTATAATATTATATCAATCTTTAAATGTCTTTGTCAATTGGAACAAAAACCGAAGTTATCCACAACCCCTACTCTTCTTTGATTTTCTTCTCTAAATTTGAAAAGCGCATTTGCTCTTGTATAAAATAAAGTTCCACTTCCCCAGTAGGACCGTTACGGTGTTTCTTTATCAAAATATTTGTGATGCCCTTTTTATCAGTATCTTTATCATAATAATCTTCGCGATAAATAAACATCACCACGTCTGCATCTTGCTCTAAGCTACCGCTTTCGCGTAAATCCGCCAACTGAGGAATTTTTTTATCACGATGCTCTACGGCCCGTGAAAGCTGGGACACGGCAATCACTGGAACCTTCAATTCACGCGCCACGCTTTTTAAAAGCAGTGATATTTCAGATACTTCTTGAACTCTGGATTCTTCGGCGCGTCTTCCTGAGGCATGCATCATCTGCAAATAATCCACCACGATTAGACCGAGTCCATGCTCTGCTTGAAGACGCCGGGATTTGGTGCGAATTTCAATCGGCGAAGTACTGGTAGAATCATCAACAAAAATTGGCGCATCGGCCAAAACCCCCATTGCATGACCAATTTTGGGAAAATCATCTTCTTCTAAATTTCCAGTGCGTAATTTCCATGAATTAACGCCTGACTGAGAACATAAAAATCTATCAACCACCTGCTCTTTTGACATTTCAAGAGAGAAAAAACCAACCGGTACTTTTGCTTCTATGCTAGCATTTAGAATTATACTTGAGGCCAAACTCGATTTTCCCATTGAGGGACGGCCGGCCAAAATAATCAAATCTGATTGCTGTAAGCCACCAAGTAAATTGTCTAAACCATCAAACCCGGTCGGTACGCCCCTGATCATTCCTTTATGCTTATGAAGTTTATCGATTCGTTCAAAACTTTCCGCCAAAATTTCTTTAAGGGGCACAAAGGTTTGCTTCAGGTATTTTTTAGAAACCGAGAAAATGTTTTTTTCTGCCTCATCAAGAACTATCTCCATATCCTTATCTTCTTGATAGCCAAGCTCCAGGGTCTTTGAAGCCGCATTTATCAACCGACGCAAGGTCGCTTTTTGCTGGACAATCTCGGCATAATGCACCACTCGGGTAGCCGAAGGAACAAAATTTACTAAACTGGTTAAGTATGAAGCGCCGCCGACTTTTTCTAAATTTTTATCTTTCTCAAGCTGATTAGTTAAAGTTACAGCATCAATAGGCATTCGGTTTTCGTATAAAGCAAGCATAGCATCAAAAATAATCGCGTGATCCTGTTTATAAAAATCGTTAGCAGATAAAATATCCACGACCTTAATAATGGCGTCTTTGTCCAAAAGTAAAGAACCAAGCACTGATTTTTCCGCATCAAGATTTTGAGGCGGCACTTTATCAAATGTCTTTGCCATCTAATCCTTCATTAAAAATATTGTTTACATTATCAATTAATTTTTCCTCAT
Organism: uncultured Candidatus Saccharibacteria bacterium; assembly: GCA_964521415.1. Taxonomy (GTDB): domain Bacteria; phylum Patescibacteriota; class UBA1384; order JAPLVJ01; family JAPLVJ01; genus CAZFRP01. The sequence continues at coordinate 4,421 of CAZFRP010000034.1, forward strand.
CATTTTGTGGCCTTGGGCCAGCTTTTTTAATCACCTTGCAAAATACTCTAAGATCATCACCTGTTATCTGTTTTAGTACTTTTTCAATAATTTTTCTATTTTCATTTTCTTCAAGCTTATCTTTATGAAATTTATAGTCAACACCCAAAATCAACTTATTATCGCAAATCTCTATCGGTTCGCTGCTTTTTAGCAAGAAACACAAAGAATGATTATGCGGCTTTATTTTTAACACTACTTCATTCCAGTCAATTTTGCAGGGCATTGATTTTTGAGAATTATTCGCCGGTTTTTCGATTTTTTTTTGTTCAATTCTTTGATCCTCATTCCCTGGCTTTTCATTAATAATCTCCATAACGGCGATTTCAAGGGGCAATTGTGGTAAAATTGCCGTTTTCATCTCTTTTTGAGCAAAAGAGAGTATTTTAATAAACGAAGCGAGCTCTTTTTTAGGTGATTGCAGCATTTTGGTCCGCAAATATTCAATAAAATTTTGCGAAAATTGCATAATATCTTTACCTTCCTCGCTTATTTCATTTACTAAAGAGAGAGCCCCCTGCGCATCATTGCGAATAATAAATTGATAAAGTGCGGCAATTTTATCAGAATCGGTTTTCCCCAAAATCTCCTCAACATCCTCTTGCTTAATATCCGAATAACCTCGTGCCATAATTAAATCTAACAAACTCTCGGCATCACGGGCGCTTCCATAAGCGGCTTTGGCGATTAAATCCAGGGCGCCGCCGGAAATTTTAATTTTTTCTTTCTTGGCGATATATGATAACCTTTTTGACAAATCTGGGATAGAGAGACGCCGAAAATCATACCGTTGACATCGTGAGATAATTGTCGCGGGAATTTTATGAACTTCGGTTGTTGCCAAAATAAAAATTACATCTTTTGGTGGTTCTTCTAGTGTTTTTAAAAGAGCATTAAAGGCCTCTTTTGTTAGCATATGCGCTTCATCAATAACAAAAACTTTTTTTTTAAGAGCAGACGGGGCAAATTTTACTTTTTCTCGTAAATCTTTGATATCTTCTATTCCTCTATTTGAAGCGGCGTCAATTTCAATAAAATCCAAATTATTACCCTTTGTGATACTGATACAGACACTACATTTATTACATGGATTGGAACCATCCCTTTCCATGCAATTGATTGCTTTAGCGATAATACGCGCGGAAGTCGTTTTTCCTGAACCGCGTGGACCCGAAAATAAATACGCGTGAACGATTTTGTTTTTTAAAACCGCATTTTTTAAGGTTTTTTTAATATGCTCTTGGCCAAAAAGTTCATCAAAAGTTTGCGGCCTCCATTTTCGATATAATGCGTTAGACAATTTTCCTCCATATTTCATTGTACATTTATTGTCATTCTTTGCATTGCTCTTTATCCCCAATTTATACCCAAAAGAATTAAACATTAAAAATTATTGTGGTATAATGAGACAAAAGGGAAAAATGAATAAACATCAGCTTTCTCAAATTTTAGCCAAGCGCGTGGCAATCTCATTATCGGAATCAAGAAAAGTTCTTGATTTTATGTCAGGTCTTATAGAACAGGCCTTGGCGCTGCGTCAAGAGGTATCGCTATCAAATTTTGGTACTTTTTATATTTATAAAACAAAATCGCGTACTATTCCGAACCCCAAAAAAGCCGATCAAAAAATTATTACATTAGGAAGTAATGTGCCAAAGTTTAGACCTTCTCTTCTTTTAAAAAAGAAAATTGGTACAATCGTGGCTAAAAAAAATTCTGATTCTAATGTCGTAAAAAATAATATTATGCCGCCGCAAAACATTCAAAATCCGGTAGTCCTTCCACCCGTACCGCAAAAAATTGAATCCAAAGCCCCGCCATCATATTCAGATAAGGAAAAACAAATATTGGCTGTGAGTGCAAAATCTGTGAAAGTACCGTATATTTCATTAAAAGATAAGGTAATTCCTAAAAATATTTTGGCAAAAATCCCTGAGAATATTGCCAGAACTTACCAAATCGTTCCCGTAGAAGAAAAAAACCACAAACTTGTGGTAGCAATGGTAAATCCTGAAGATATGGAAGCCACAGAATTTGCAAAGAAAAAAACTGGCATGGAATTATCTTTGCGCCTGACGTCAGCTTCCGAACTTGACAGCGTATTGGATCAATATAGCGGATTAGCCCAAGAAATTAAACATGTTGTTGAAGCAGTAGAGAAACCAGAAGAAAAGATAGTAAAAACAAAACCAGGAATACCGGCAATAGCAATTGAAGCTCCGATTGCTCGTCTTGTAAATTCTTTGTTAGCCCGCGCCACCAAAGATAAAGCTTCTGATATCCATATCGAACCACAGGAAAAGGAGCTTGAAGTCAGATTTAGAATTGATGGCGTGTTGCAAAAAGCCGTCACATTGCCAAAAGAAATGCAGGCCTCTATTATTGCTAGAATTAAAATTATGTCTAATTTAAAAACCGACGAAACAAGGGTTCCACAAGATGGACGTTTTTCCATTGTTCTGGATAAGCGAGAAGTGGATTTCCGTATCTCAACTTTGCCTACCGTATACGGCGAAAAAATCGTGATGAGAATATTAGATAAATCAAAAGGTATCATAACCTTAAAAGATCTTGGCTTAACGGCAAACCCTTTTAAAATATTAAATGAAAATATTCACAAAGCTCACGGGATGATTTTAGTCACCGGACCAACCGGTTGTGGAAAAACCACTACGCAGTACGCGGTGATAGATGAAATTTATGACGTTGGTGTCAATATCGTCACACTTGAAGACCCGGTTGAATATAAAATACCGGGAATTAATCAATCCCAGGTAAATCCGAATGTCAATTACAATTTCGCAAATGGCCTGCGTTCAATTGTTCGTCAAGATCCGGACGTAATCATGCTTGGAGAAATTCGTGATAAAGAAACTGCTTCAATGGCAATCCACGCCGCCCTAACGGGTCATGTTGTTCTTTCAACGTTACATACTAATGACGCGGCTGGGGCAATTCCTCGTCTTATTGATATGGGCGCAGAGCCGTTTTTAGTCGCCTCTTCATTAAATCTTGTTATGGCGCAGCGGCTTTGTCGTAAAATTTGCGAGCATTGCAAAACGTCCAATGAGCTACCGACTGAAGT
>CAZFRP010000035.1:0-7320 GCA_964521415.1 uncultured Candidatus Saccharibacteria bacterium
ATATAATGGAAAAAGGAATTACACTATCAGGAGGCGGCGCGCTACTTTGCGGCTTGGATAAACTGCTTGCTAAAGAAACTGAAACAAGTGTGGTGGTGGCTGATGATCCTTTAACGGCGGTGGTGCGCGGATGCGGCATCGTGCTTGAAGATATTGAGGCAACGAAAGAAATTTTACTCTCAACTAAATATCGATGAAAAAATATTTAATTTTTATTTTAATCGGGGCGGTTTTATTAATTCCTTTTGTTTTCAGACCAACAAAGGGTGTCTTTAGTTATGCCGCCAAGCCATTTTTAATCATTTCAAATAAGATTGCCAAAAGTTTTGTCTCTTCACCTTTGAATTTTTTTGAAACCATCCACTCCATTAATAATTTGCTTTCCGAAAATAATCAGCTTCAAGGAAGAGTTAGGAATTTAGAATCAGAGCGTGCCAATCTTTTAGAAAGTCAAAAAGAAAATGAGATTTTAAAAAAACAACTGGGATATATTTCGCAAAATCAAGGTGCCAAATTGATACCCGCATATATTATTGGCAGAAACCCTAGCAACACGATGCAATATTTAATTATTGATAAAGGTAGCAAAGATAATATTGCCGTTGGTCAAGTGGTCATAAATGAGGGGGTGTTAATTGGTAAAGTGGCGGAAGTGAGTTATACAACCGCAAAAGTATTTTTAATTACCAATCCAAACTCAGCTGTACCGGCTTTAACGCAAGATAGCCGTGCTTCCGGTCTTGTTAGGGGCGAAATCGGCTACGGTTTAATTTTGGAAGATATTGTCAAAGAGGCGGTATTAAAAGAAGATGAAAATGTTATTACTTCCGGACTGGGAGAAGAGTATCCCAGGGGGCTTTTTATTGGCAAAATTGACAAGACGGTTTCGTCTGCGGCTGATTTGTTTCAAAAAGCGTCCATAAAAACAATTTCTGACATTAAAAAATTAGAGATGGTTTTTGTGTTGGGAGAAAAATGAAATATCTTAAAACAGTACTTTATATCTTTTTGGTGGTGATTTTTTCTTATACATTTTTACCGCGTCTTTCGATTTATTCAGTGACGCCAAATTTAATTTTGGTTATTGCCATTATTTATATTTATAAACAAGATTTAAATAATGCCTTAATCTGGACCTTGGTTGGAGGGTTTTTCGTTGGCTTTATGAACGTTGGTTTTCCGTCTAACATATTTCTGGCGACCGCAATCATAATGTTGTTATGGTTTGTAACTAAAAGATTTTTTGAAATTACCAATATTTTTATTTTTTCTTTTCTATGTCTTTTTTGTTGTTTTCTCTACGAAATCTTGCTCTTTTCTCATATAGATTTGGCTTTTTTTCTGTTATTTTTCTTTAATGCCACATATTCTACGATCGTAGCGCTGATTATTTTATTTATCTTGCAAAAAAAGACCAAAAATGATTATGAAATCGTTTCTTTAGAGGAGAGATGAAAAAAATTTTTCCACAATTTATGGACGATAAGGATAGAACGGTAAATTCAGATAGAGATGTTGATATTGAGCTTGAGCCAGGTACAGATTCGGTTATTGAAGAAGAATCAATCCCGTCTAAAAAATTTAACAAATTTTTTTATCTACTTCTTGTGATTGTTTTTTTAGGGTTATTTTTGAAACTTTTTAATCTGCAGGTTGTTTTTGGAGAAAAAAATCGTCAAAAAGCAGAAGAGAATCGTTTGCGAATTCGCGTGTCAATCGCACCTCGGGGGATTATTTACGATCGCAAAAAAGCCCCTTTGGTTAAAAATATTGCCTCTTTCTCAATTGAAGTTTACCCAAATGATTTACCAACCAAAAAACAAGATAGAGAGGAATTTTATCAAAAACTAAGCCAGATTGTCAATTTGCCATTACCTCAGGTTCAAAAAATTGATGAGAAGAGGAATACCCAAGAACCAATTGTTTTAAAAGAAAATTTGTCCCAGGATGAGGCAATTCTTTTTGAAAGTAAAATTGTTAATTTGCCGGCAACCAAAGTCGTAAAAAAGCCCCAACGCGAATATCTTGATCCAAAATATTCTCTTTCTTTTATCTTGGGTTATACTGGAAAAATTACCGAAGAGGAATTAAAAGAGCATTCAAATTATACTTTGACAGATAATATCGGCAAAAGTGGTTTAGAAGAATCATATGAACAGTTTCTAAAAGGCGAAGATGAAAAGCAGCGGCTTGAAGTTGATTCGCAAGGAAAAGTGGCGCGCATTTTAGATTCAGTTTCGGGTAAATTGGGAGATAGTTTAGTGCTTTCGGTTGACTTGGGCTTGCAAGAGCAGATGGTAAATTCGCTTGACAATATGATTAAACAAACCAAAGTAAAAAACGGGGTGGCTTTAGCCGCCAACCCAAATACCGGTGAGATTTTAGGGATGGTGTCACTACCTTCTTATGATAATAATTTATTTGCCAAAGGCATTAAACAGGAAGAATATCAAAAATTAATTCAAAATGAAGATAAACTTCTTTTTAATCGGGCGATTGCCGCAAACTATCCGCCCGGCTCTATCATCAAACCAGTTATTGCCTCAGCCGGCTTGCAGGAAGGTGTAATTACTAAAACAACGACGATTTCCGATCCGGGGATAATTACGATTACCAACAAATATAATCCATCGATTGTTTATAACTTTCCTGACTGGAAACCGGGCGGACACGGTAGGGTAGATATTTATAAAGCCCTTGAACAATCCTGTGATATTTTCTTTTATTCTGTTGGTGGTGGCTGGCGAAATATCAAAGGGCTTGGAGCGGAAAAACTATCGCAGTGGTTTTCTAAATTTAATTTGGATAAAAAAACCGGAGTTGACCTTTCCGGAGAGAACGAGGGTTTTGTTCCAACAGTTGACTGGAAAGAAAAAACCAAAAAAGAAACTTGGGGCCAGGGTGATTCTTATCATGTCGCCATTGGGCAGGGCGATCTAACTGTTACCCCAATAGAGATTTTAGATTACACCATGTTTTTTGCCAATGGCGGTAAATTGATAAAACCGCACCTTGTTTCTGAAATTGATACCGCAGAAGGGCAATTAATTAAAAAAATTGAACCGGAAATTACGGCCTCAGATTTTGTTTCCAAAGATAATATTGCGGTTGTACGTGAAGGAATGCGCGCGGTCATTACCCAAGGAACAGCGCGTTCGCTTTCTGATTTGCCATTTTCGGTTGCCGGCAAAACCGGCACCGCCCAAAATCCTCACGGTGAGCCGCACGGATGGTTTATTGCTTTTGCGCCATATGAAAATCCGCAAATTGCTGTCGTTGTTTTATTGGAAAATGGCGGTGAAGGCACAACCGTGGCCGCACCGGTCGCTAAAGAAATTTTACAATACTGGTATAATAATATGAGGTAAAATTTAGAATGCAAAATTCAAAATGTAAAGCCATCAATGGCAGAAAAATTGCCGAAGAGGTTCTGAGGCCAGTAAAAAAAGAAATCGCGCGGTTAACCAAAGGACAAATTGTCCCGCATCTGGCGATTATTTTAGTGGGAAATGATGCAGAAAGTATAATTTATATTAAAGAAAAGCAAAAAAAAGCCAAAGAACTTGGTGTGAAAATAACTTTATTTCAATATAAAGAGAAATCTCGCCATGAAGAAATCGTTGCCCAAATTGCAAAATTAAATCAAGATAAAAATATTTCCGGAATTTTGTTGCAGCTGCCTTTGCCAAAATCGTTTGATACTGATAAGATAATTAATTCCATTGATCCCAAAAAAGATGTTGACGGCTTGCGGCCAAATTCACCTTATCCTATGCCTTGCGTATCGGCAATATTAAAAATTTTGGCCAAAGAAAAAATCGGTCTTAAAAATAAAAAAATTGTCATTATTGGTATTGGACGGCTGGTCGGCAAACCGCTTTTTAAAATTTTCAAAGAAAGAAAGTATAATGTTTCTCTAATTAGCAGTCAAGATAAAAATTTGCCGAAATTGGTAAAAAGCGCTGATATTTTAATTTGCGCTTCAAAAAATAAAAATATTATTAAAAAAGGAATGATTAAAGAGGGAGCGGTAGTAATTGATGCGGCTTGTAATGTAAAAACAGATGCGATTAAAAACGCTTTGTGTATTACGCCGCAAATTGGCGGCGTAGGACCAATTACCGTGGCTATCCTTTTACAAAATGTGGTTGCATCAGTAGGGGCTTGACAAGAATTAAACTTTTTATTAAAATTTGATTTATAAAACTTTCGGAGAAGCAATGAAAGATGTTTTTTTATCAGTTGAAGGATTAGAAAAAATTAAAAAAGAATTAAAAGGACTTAAGACCGAGTCGCGACGCGAAGTCGCCGAGCGGATTAAGGAAGCCAAAGCGTACGGCGATTTGTCCGAAAATTCCGAATATGAAGATGCCAAGGAGCAGCAGGCCTTTGTAGAAGGCAGGATTTTAGAATTGGAAAATATGATTCGCAACGCCAAAGTAATCACCAATAAAGGCGGAGATAAAGTTTCGCTCGGCAGTAAAGTAACTGTTAAAAACGACGGCGAAAAGATTGATTTAATTTTAGTGGATCGAACTGAAGTGGCGCCGTCACTTGGCAAAATCTCGTTTGATTCACCGCTTGGCAGTGCGCTTTTAAATAAAGTTAAAGGTGATGATATTGAAGTACTAACACCATCCGGTAAAATTAAATATAAGATTCTAAAGATAGAGTAATTATTTAGTTCTAATCAAACTCCCGTCAGTGTCAAGTTCAACAAAATGCTGTGCCTTGCCTTCGCGATAGGCGTCGCACTGGTTTTCGGGCAAGTCATCAGCAGATTGTCTGGGATCATGGGCAATGTCAGCCACCCAGCCAGGTAACAAATCGTTAGAAAGGCAGGGGCCATCAGAAAAATCAACCCCGGCGGATTTTTGTTGAAGATAGAGCGCTTTGGTTTTAGCCACCGCTTCGGTCTGAAGCGGGGCACCGTCAGAGGAATTACCCCCAGTGAGTGATTTTACTGTCCACCACCCAATAATCGCGACCACAATTAATAAAGAAATAAGTCCAAAAATTCTCATTGTTTTAAATATAGCTTTCTATTTCTTCTTCGCTTACTCGGTCTTTCGGCCCGAGAACAACGTCACTTTCGCACCCTACATTTTTATCGCCATCTAAAACCGGGGACTGTCGGCTTATTATTTTGACTTTTGAATCGGGATCAGATTGTATCCCCGTAACTATATTAGATCCATGCCAATATTCTTTGCCATGCGAGGTGGCAAAATTTTGCGGATTTTCTGGGGTGGGATTGATTAATTTAACAGAAAGAATAATATCACCAACTTTTTTAACTTTAATGTATAAATTGTGTAATTTGCCAGTCTCTTTTGAGTGTCTTAAATTAGCAATTATTTCACCAAGCTCGATTTCGATATCTGCTTCAGCGCTATCTCTTTGTTTTTCATCAAGATGGGCAAACGCCGTACCTATATATTCTTTTAAATAACTAAATATTACCTGTCGCAGTTCTGAGGCGATGCGCGTGAGATCTTTTGTTTCAGACAGAGGAATAACCAAAGTAATTTCCGGTTCGTCAAGGTGTTTTTCAAAATACTCCTTTACGGTTTTGCCTTCTTGTAATCGAAATTCGGGGTTATTTTCAATCTCTTTAAAATCAGCCAGAGCATCTTGAAGTGGTTTTGCTCCTTCGGGTATTTCACTGAGCGCAGGTTCTGTTTCAATATTTTTCATTACAAAATAATTATATCAAAAAGCCCTGCTGTAAAACAGGGTAGTATTATGTTCCATATCTTTATCTTTGAGCAAATTCTCTAATGAGGTTTTCTTGGCCTCCAGTAGTTCCGAGCCAGCATCTTACTTTATCTGTCGTGTCCGGGCTTTATTATCTCCCGAGCAATCAAACTAAGATGCGTTGCTTTGCGGAAGGCCTGAACGCGATTATGAACATTAAGCTTGGTATAAATACTCTCAAAATATGTATTAACAGTACCGATGTTAATACCTAAAGTTTTCCCAATCTCTGTGCGCGTTTTTCCTTCAAGAAGCAAAGACACAACATCAATTTCGCGTTTAGTAAGATGGATCTGCTGCTCCATGGCACTTACCTCCTTGTAGAGTACAAAGTTATCTTAATTGTAATCCGTTGCTTTTAAAAACGCAATAACTCGTGTAAAATAAAATCATAGCAAAGAAATTAAATTGAGGTTTTGATGTGGGCAGAAGAATTAGCTAAAAAAATCATCAAGGAACATGGGAAAAAGAAGCTTTTTATTTCCACGATGATCACCCCTTCCGGTCCGATTCATCTGGGGAATTTAAAAGAGGTGATGGTAGGATTTTTGATTTCCGATGCTTTGAAAAAAGCCGGCGCAGAAGTCAGTTTTAATTTTTTTGTTGATAATTTTGATCATTTGCGTCGGGTTTATCCGTTTTTGCCGAAAAGTTTTGAAAAATATGTTGGCAGATCCCTTTCGGAGATTCCAGATTTTTGGAATTGCCATAAAAGTTATGATAAGCATTTTTTGGAGCCGTTTTTACAAGCGTTGGTTGAATTGAATGTAAAACCAAAAGTAAGGTATGTAGATTTGCTTTATAAAAACGGAACCTATACCCCTGTTATTAAAATTGCTTTAAGAAACCGGGATAAAATCTATAAAATCATTTCCAAGATAAGCGGTAGGGTGATGCCGAAAGATTGGTCGCCGTTTATGCCTTTATGCGCAAAGTGTGGGAAAATTAATCAATCTAAGGTTGTTGGGCAAGAGCTTGATAAAAATTTAGTGCAGTATCAGTGTTTGTGTGGTCATAAGGGCAAAGCAGATTTTTCCAAGGGTCAGGGGAAATTAGTTTGGCGAGTACATTGGTCAGCTAACTGGAAAACTTTTAATGTTTCGATTGAGGGGTTTGGTAAAGATCAGGCGACAAAAGGTGGTGGATATGACACAGCTTCAGCGATTGTTAAAGAAATTTATCATCAGGAACCGCCGTTTCCTGTTCCCTACGAATGGGTCTATGTCAAGGGTCAAGGCAAAATGGCCGGTTCTACTGGTATTGGTTTTACGCCGCTTCAAATGCTTGAAGTAATGCCGTCTGAAACTCTAATTTATTTTTATGAGCGTACAAAACCGAATAAGCATTTTGATTTTGATATTGCCGAGGGCTTGCCGGCACTTTGGAATGAGTCAGGTGGACTAACCAGAATTCCATTTGAACATCTTGTAATGGTGGCACAATCTGCGTTTTCATTTGAAGACATTTTAGATAGTTTAAAGCGAACGGGATATGGAAAACAAGTCCAAAGTTCAAAATCCAAAATTCAAAATGAGATAAAATATGTTAAAAATTGGTTGAAAG